>JAJFMC010000171.1 GCA_021772365.1 Chlamydiota bacterium | reverse complement strand
CCTGTCTTCCTAAAGAATGGCTAGAACAGATCGAAAGTGTATCGGATAAAAAAATTAATGCACTTCTTCAGATCATGCCTAGCTGTATCAAGAGTAATCTTAAATCTGTTTATACCCTTCACACCGGTTATGTTCTTGGTGGAAACTCAATTAGAGTCATCACCCCTATGTTTCATACCATGGAAACAGCGTTAACTGCTAAGTTAGCTGTTCAGGTTGTTCATAGAAGTGTTCAATTAACCGAAGACTTAGGTGAAGATGAAAAAGAACAGAAATCATCTGTATGTAAAATAATAAGAAAAATAGGTGAAAGAGCCTCTGTGGTTACCACCACATGTGCAGTCGCACATATGGTCACCAAACCGCAAAATGTTGCTGCTGCAACTTTTGGTGCAACTGCTGTTTCCTTCTTTCCAGAACAAGCACGTCAATTGCACGATAAAACAGATGCCATCATTAATGAACAAGTTAAGAAGTTGCCCAAGGCGACGATGCCGGTGCTTTCACTAGCATACGGAATCCATGAACTGTACATGGAGTATCTTGGCCCTATTCCATACGTTACTGAAGCGGTCATTGGAACTGAACTGTTGGTGTCTGCTTATACTGGTGCAAAATATATGCTTCATAACATTAAACAAGCGATGGGTAGTAAAACGACTGATCATGCACATGAAAGTTGAGGTGAGGGTAGCAGCCCAATGCTCAACTTAAAATAATTTTTTGTTTTATAAAGATATGCATCACCGAATATGTCTCGGATTGAAAGAAATTATTTTAAGTCGCCATTGGGTAGCAACCAGTGACTAGGTTACTAGTTCTCTCAGTTTATCTTGGATAATGAAATACAATTTCTTGGCATGTTTGACGCCGTTTAATGCTGAGTGTGGTTTGCTCTCTGGCTCTACTCCCAAGCTTTTCGCAATATCATCCTTTGACAAACTTACGAACTCATACTTCTTTCCCATCGCTACCTGCAACATTTGTAAAGAGTGAAACATCGTTGCGGTATCGACACTATGATAAGGCCATTTCAATTCGTACTGTTTCGACTTTGGAATCACCTGAGCCAAGAAGCTATCATCAAATTTTGGATTTTGCCCCATCCAGTAAGCATTGTTCTTGGAAATATTATAATTTTCGAAGATTTCGATAACCTCCTCTGCCACCTCCTCGCAAGATTTTCCTTTTCCAATCATATCTTTGGTAAACCCATTTACCTCATAAGCTTTTTTATTTCCTTCAGCATACTGTTGTGCATTGATCTGTAATTTTGCTTCATACTGACAAAGAACTTCTCTAATTTTGATATCTAAAATTTCAAAGGCTAGTTCGATAATGCGATGCCTCATGCTATCAAGCCCTGTTGTTTCAGTATCGACAACGATAAGCATTCCTTTTGGTTGTGTTTGTTGTACTGTCATAAAATCTCCAGAGTGTAAGAGTATATCTAAATGAATTCAAAAAATGGTTTTAAGGAATGTATAACTTCTTACCAAAAAAATATCGAACACTATCAGTTTCATTCTGTAATAAAAGTGCTAGAGACGTTGGTTCGAAGCGATACTCAATATGATATTCTATTAATTGTTCATTTTAATTTAAATCCGATGGGTGGCAATTGGGGGCTAGGCGTTGTTCCAGCCGAAGGGGGTGACATCGGTGATGGTGTCTGTGGCATGGCGGAGCATCATGCACCTGTCGACCCCTACGGCGACGCCACAGCAGTCAGGTAGTCCTTTCTTTATGGCTTCGATAAAATACTTGTCGATGGGTAATGGGTTTTTTCCAAGGACCTGTCTATGTATGTTGGCATCCAGAAGGCGCTGAAGTTGTTCTTCAGCATCGGCAAGCTCGTGGTAGCCATTGGCTAGCTCAAGTCCTTTGTGATAGATCTCAAAGCGTTCTGCGACTTCGAAATTGTCTGTCACTGATTTTTGGGCGAGGGCTGCTTGCGTCGCAGGGTAATGTGTGACCATAAATATATCGTCATTGCCGAGCTGTGGTTCTATTTTCTTTCCTAGGATAATGTTTAAGAAGGCATCGAGACCTTCTGAATCTATATCAGCGTATAGTTTAATCTTTTCTTTTTCACAGTATGCTTTTAGAGAGGCTTCTGTTGTTGTCGCTATATCGATCCCTGAATAATTTAGAAACATCTCTCGGTAGGTCATTTGGACGCACGGCCATTCACCAATGAAGAGTTTGATGAATTCGACCGTTTCATCAACCATTTCTTGAAATGTGATGCCTAGCCTGTACCACTCAGCCATCATGAATTCAGGGTTATGCTTCTTGCCAACTTCTCCTTTTCGGAAGACGTGTGAAAGTTGGAATATGTCACCCATTCCTTCAGCTAGCAGACGCTTCATCCCATATTCGGGGGATGAATGCAAAAAACGATTGTCATCGGCAGAAATTAGATCGATATGCGCATCGACAGAGGCCCTAGGACTGATCAGTGGGCAGTCGACTTCTGTCACGCCTCGCGTATAGAAAAAATCGCGTGCTGCTCGTAGCATCGCAGCACGGTCTTTTAGGGTAGAAAGCTTATTCGGCACGTGAGACATAATCAGAGGTACGAGTGTCGACGCGTACACGTTCTCCTTGTTCGATGAAAATCGGCACTTGTACTTTTGCACCAGTTTCTAGCACAGCAGGTTTCAGCACTCGGCCCGATGCTGTATCTCCACGAGCACCGGGATCGGTTTGGGAGATCTCTAAATCCATAAACGTAGGGGCAGCAATGGCAACAGGTTGGCCCTTGTAGATGAGTATTTCGTAGACGATGTCATCTTTCAGCCACTGTGCTTGATCACCGATATGTTCCGTTGACATCGTGAGTTGTTCGAATGTTTCGTCGTGCATGAAGACGACACCATCGGGTTCTTCGTAGAGCATGCGCATCTTGGTTTCGATGATGTCGGCAAGCTCTACTTTATCACCGGATTTGTAGGTGCGTTCGAAAACTTTTCCGTTTAGTAAGTTTTTAAGTCATACTCGGTTGAAGGCCTGCCCTTTTCCTGGTTTGACGAATTCGTTGTTGACGATGACATAGGGTTGGTTGTCAATTTCCAGTTTGACGCCTCCGCGGAAGTCACTTGTACTTATTTGTGCCATAACCTATTCCTTATCTTTATGTTATAGAACTCATGGTAAAACTATAACAGATTTTCTTTAGACAGTCTAGACTTGAAATTATACATGTTGGAGAGTAGTGTAAATTCCTTAGCGAAGGAGAAGTTTATGTGGCCCAAAGCATATCGCGATTATCCTAAGGATAAACCCCTAAAGAAAGAAACTGTTTCTCCAAGCCAAGGAATCGTTGGCTGTGAAATGCATGATTCTAACGGATGGGGCGAGTCGTATCAACAGCCCAAAAAGAGAAAACATGGGGTCATTTATTCATTTTTGAAATCGCTATTC
>JAJFMC010000018.1 GCA_021772365.1 Chlamydiota bacterium | reverse complement strand
CCCTATCGAACTATTCAACATCCAACTACCTTTCAGCAAAAAGATTTTACAGTCACGAAAAGAATCCTCCCCATCAATTTATTCAAGATTTTGCTGCAGAATCATGTGATCATTCGACTGAAGAATCCACCACCTTCATCGATATTTCAGAGCTAACCGGCTGCGTGCGGAATCCGTTAAAGCTCTACTTTAACAAGACGCTAGGTGTCTACATCAAAAACAGCGACGATCAACAATTGCAAGTCGGAGAAACATTTACCCTGACACCACTTGATGCTTCGATCATCAAAAAAGCAGCACTGAAACATACCCCTGAAACAATCATGTCTAAAGCAGAAAATGAAGGGATCCTACCCATGGGACTATTCAGAGAAGTTGCTGAAGAAAAATCGTCACGAGATATACAACATATCCACACCATCCTCGAAACTATGGGTGTTGATCACGAAGAAATTACCAGTATGGTGTTTACAGAAGAGTGTGAGGCCCCCTACACCGATGAGGAAAACCGCTGGATACTCCCACCTGTAGAAGCCGAACACAACGGTAAAAACGTCCTAATCACCGGAACTATTCCCTATGTATCGCCAAAAGGTCTGTTTGCTTATACAGACGACACCCCTGAAGGGATCATGAAATGCTGGGCAGAATATGTGCTATTAGGTTGCGCTATTCGTCGAAATCAATTGCCGATTGCATGGTCAATCATTCCTATTAAATCGAAAAAATGTGAAGAGAAATTTTGCGATGCATTTGATCCAAAACAGCTTCTTCTACATATTATCAACCTGTATGAGGCTTCATTGACCTCGCCATCGCCACTCGTTCCTGAATGGACTAACGACATCCTCAATGGCGAAGAAAAAAAGCTCAACGAGACGATGAAAAAAACGCTTAATAATGCATTTAAGCCCATTTACAACGACTACCTCGAGTGGTCGGTACATTCGAAAATTCTCCCTTCAGCAAAATCGATGATCGACAACTGGAAGCCCCACGCCGACAATCATTTATCGCCTATCTACAAAGCGTGGTTTCCCGACAAATTGGCCACAGTGGAAACGGATGGAGTTAAGTAATGCAGCAGTTTAACGTACTTGATAAAACTCTCAACATCCACCAAAACTATCTATTAGAAGCGTCAGCGGGAACGGGAAAGACCTTTTCTATCGAGAATATCGTCGTTAGGCTGCTGATAGAAAATCACCCAGAAAGACAAGCTCCATTAAAGATCAACGAGATCCTCGTCGTTACTTTCACGCGAGCAGCTACGCGCGATCTCATCATGCGAATCCGACAAAACATCGTCTCTTCCATCAACATGTTAAATGAAGGTATTGTTGCAGAAAACCACTACCTTTCTGACATCCTGGAAAAAAGCTCAGAAGAAATAATATCGGCACAGCGAGCACTTGAAGATGCCCTCTTTTGTTTCGACCAAGCACAGATTAATACGATCCATGGATTCTGCTCAAAAATGCTTCGAGAGCACGTTTTTGAAGGAAATATGAGCCTCGACACAAACTTTTCTGAACAGCTATCGATGCAAGACATTCAATCAGTCATTAAAAATGTTGTTCGCTCAGAGGTATGTCACGATAAATACTGCTCCGAACAAATTGACCGACTTCTCAAATCATGCATGGGTCAATATGAAAACCTCGAAAAGTCCTTGATGAGACTGATCGTTCAAGAGTCTGAGATAGCAGAAACACCCGGTTTTTTGGAGGATTACAACACTTTTAAAGAATGTCTTCAACAATTAAAAATAAAGCATCACATCGTAGGTGATCACGTCTGGCAGGATTACGAAAAACTAAAAGCTTTCTACAAAAAACCACGTTCCCCTGCTGACCCTGATGAAGCAGTCAACCACTTCTGCCAATGCCTCGATAAAGAGGAAATCACCAAATCGTATTTTCGTAGGCTGATAGCTGATGGTCTAGTGATCTACGACATGTTGCATCCCGATAACGGTAAGAATAAGCAACCCAAAGAACCCATAGAAGTTCACTACCCCAATCTGATTTCCCTGTTGGAAGAAACTCTCGTTCCAATCACTCAGAGAGCACGCTCAGCAGAAGTCATTCTGACTAGACTTGCACGTGACTGCAAGAAACACCTCAAGCATTACTGCGCGCAAGAAGAGAAAATTAACTTCAACGACCTCCTTCAGCATATGTACGATGCCACTGACAACGCTTCATTTAGAGAACATGTGCAAAAGAAGTATACCGTAGCAATTATCGACGAATTTCAAGATACCGACCCTCTCCAGTGGAATATTTTCAAAAGTCTTTTCCTATCGCAAGATGGTACCCGCTATCTATATCTCGTTGGTGATCCGAAACAAGCGATCTACTCCTTCAGACAGGCAGACATTTACACATACCTCTCCGCTGCAGAAGCCCTTGGTAAAGAACATATCGCCTCTCTCGACACAAACTACCGATCAACACCTCCACTAATCGATGCTCTCAACACCCTTTTCTCCGATGAAAATGCTACAGACCTCATCCCGCTCCCCCAACTGAACAAGTCTTTACCCTACCATCCCGTCAAAGCGGGAAAATCCGATTCCTCACCGGATTTCTCTGACTCACTAACAGCCGTTAACTTCTGTGTAACGCTTACCACAGCAAAACGCTCCAATGTTTTTCCTCTTGAGCAAATGGAATCCGAAACGTTTTTTCCGCATATCGCTCAAGAAATCCAAAATATTCGATCATCTACAACAGTGCCACTCAGTGAGATCGCCATTCTCGTCAGCGACAGATACCAAGCCGAGCGTCTCAGCAATTTCTTGCACCAGCAGCAAATTCCGCATGTGTTGCAAAGAAGTACATCACTAGCAGAGTCACCTGCCCTCCGTGCATTGAAGGAACTTCTTGTAGCAACGATCGACCCAATTGATCAAAGTGCCATCAAAACGGCTCTTGGTGGCCAAATCATCCGCTACACACACACTGAACTCCTAGAAATCATTAGTGATTCACATCTGGAAACAATCCTCGAAACATTTCATGTTCTCAGAAGAAAACTGTTTGAGTCAGGATTCTCCTCCTTTTTCGAAGAGCTCCTTCTCAGCACTTGGCCGAAGACTTACTCAAACAAATTAAAAAATTATTTAGGTATAAAACTCTCTATCCTAGAATCTATCCTCTCATGCAGTGATGGCCTCGAGTTCTATGACGACCTGCAACAAATTGCGGAGAGTTTGATGGAATACCAATCAAAGACAAATCCTTCTCCCGATGATCTTATCACCTACCTCGATGCATTTGAGGATATGGCCCTCAACGATGAATCACAGGTCAAACGTCGAAGAGACCCACAATGCGATGCAGTCAATATCATCACCATGCACTCCAGCAAAGGGTTAGAGTACGATGTTGTCTATACACTCGCTGCCATTAAACGAGGAACTTCTCCGAATAAAATCGTTCCGATACCCACAGAGCACGGAAGGGTAATTAAAGCTATTTTAGATAAAAATGACCTCGACTATCTCGCATTCTGTAGAGAACTCGATGCCGAGAAAATGCGCCTTCTCTACGTCGGTATGACACGCGCAAAATACCGCCTATATATTCCTGTCGCCTATGTCGACAAATCGAAAGTCGAATATGGTTGCGCTTCACCAATGGACCTATATCTTAGCAAAATTAGCGACTCTTTACCGTTGACATATGAGGAGATGTATCAAAAGATACAAACACCGGATCCATCGTCCCTCGAAGCTATCGCAGTAAAACACCCACACATCACCACGATCCAACTAGAAAAGCTCGAGTTGCCACCTGTTGAGAGCATCAAAGAAGCGTCTGACACAACTCTAATCCCACCAGAAACAGTCACAATTCCGGGATACGATCTATTCATGCAGTCATTCAGCTCTCTGACAAAATCGCACTCGTCGAGCGGAGCGCTCATTATCGATGAACCAGCACCAGCAGATTTTCTTTCCGAAGAGAAGTCACCTTTCACCCTTCCGGCAGGTAGTGAAACCGGTAACCTCCTACATCTTATCCTTGAAACGTTAGATTTCCAACAAAAAAACATTGAAGAACATGTATCCAAATATACGCGAGGGACGAAATACGAACCCTGGACAACAGCAGTTTGTGAAATCGTCGAAAACGTATTGAATGCCACAATCGACGAATTTTGTCTTAAAGATATTCCCATGCACTCTACATATCGAGAAATGGAATTTGTCTATCCAATCAGCAGCACTACTCCTTATGTCGAAGAGGTAGAGTACCTCCCTGGTTATCTCAAAGGAATCATCGATCTCGTCCTCAAAGCCAACAATCGCTACTATATCATCGACTGGAAGAGCAACTGGCTTGGAAATGATATATCCAGCTACAACCTTAAACAGATCAAAGCGAGTGTCATCGACCACCAATACTTTCTTCAAGCTTCCCTATATAAAGAAGCCCTTAAAAGGTACCTTGCACTCATCGAACCAGAACCTTTTGAGAAATTTTTTGGCGGCACCTACTACATCTACTTAAGAGGACTTTCAACGACGCAGCACGATACAGGCATGATTGCCATGGATAAAGAATTTAGAAACGAAAGGGGAGCAGAGTAATGAGCGGAATAGCACAAAAAATGTTTCTCGAATCGCACCCCCATGCAATCAGAAGAAAGCACTCTTCCAAAAAAGCCAAACTGCACTGGCCCTTCCTAGAATCTATTACGACAGAAGGCTATTTTTCCTATAGCGACTATTTCCTTGCAGAAACGTTACTCAAAACATTTGAACCCCCTACTGATGAAGTCGCTACCTTTATCTGCTACCTAGCCTTAGCAACACGCTTAGGGCATATGTGTATCATAGCCGACGGTAACACACTAAAACCAGCTCCACATAGTCTTTGCTCTTTAGAAGAAAGTAAAGATCTCGATTTTAAAGCGATCGAACATATGGTGATGAAAGGAGCGAAACAACTCCCCTCGTCGCTAATATTCACACCTGAAGAAAAGAGCAATAGACCACTCTGTCATCAAGGAAACACCTACTATCTCCAAAAGTATTGGTACTATGAGAAGTTGTTTATAGAAAAATTGAACTCTATGATCAGTACACCCTCTCATCTAACGCCCGATAGTAACGTTGTCGAATCTTCGGTCAAGGAAATGGTCGACTCCAAACGCCTACTTCCTGAACAAGCAGAAGCCATCTTACATGGATGTACACAATCCTTTAGCATCATCACCGGTGGCCCGGGAACAGGAAAAACCTATACAGCAGGCCACCTCATTCGTATTTATTACGAATCGTTAAATCATAATGAGCAAAGCCAATGCAACATCACCCTCGCTGCCCCTACAGGCAAAGCTGCCGCCAATTTACAGAAAAGTCTCCTTCAATCTATTGGTGACAAGCTACAAAGTAACGATTTACAAGCAAAAACAATCCACTCACTCCTACTTGACAAACGTAACAGGAGTCTATCACCGCAAGGGTTCCTACATACAAATTTCCTCTTGGTCGATGAATGCTCTATGATCGACGCTCGCATGATGACCAAACTGTTTAGCGCGTTGAGGCCAGGAACTAAAATCATTTTACTA
>JAJFMC010000170.1 GCA_021772365.1 Chlamydiota bacterium | reverse complement strand
TGATATAATTGTTTAGATTTTCGTCATTCCCACGCTCTTTTGCTGCTGTCTCTAACACTTTAACAATCGGTCTGATGTAAGGATCTTTGTTCAATTTAATTTTTAGTTTTTCTAGAACAGCTCTGTAACTGTCGATCCCTTGAAGGAGGTTTTGATTCTTCTCCTCATCAAGTTTTGTTTCATTTAGAAGAACCCTTTGAGTCCTTACGACCTGGTCGTTAACTTTGCTGAACAAGACTCGAACATGCTCCAAGTCAGCAAACGACTGAACTGATAGTTCATTGACCTCTGTATCGTATTCGTCTACTCGTCGATTAATGGTTTCTTCAGAAAGAACCTCATCCAAAAAGAATTCTCTACGTAACTGATTTGGTGTCTTCCTTCTTACAGCTTGTGATACTCCCGATGTCGAAGAGTCATCCCCATGTGTGGGATCTGTAGATAAGTCGGGTAGGCCCCCTCCCCCATGAACTAAACCGTCAACCGAGTCACTTGTACTTGTCGAAGTATTAGTAGCATCATCATCCTGGCTCTGATCTTGAACAGGTTTTGGCTTGATCACAAAGATATTATCAGCGCGATAGAACATTTTACCAATCAGTATTACTAGAGGGATGACAACGGTCAATAAGCTTAGCGCTTTAAATGCACAACCAATTACCTTCAAAATCGTGCGACCGAGACCACGCTTTGCTTCGTTTTTTTCTGTGGGGATTCCATCATCACATTCTTCTTTGATAATGTTATAGGAAGATTGACCGTAATCAAAATACCACTCTACCATTTTACCTATCCAATGGCAGCCCTCTTCGGTATGCGCACCTTCAGGCCATCGAATACGATTGAATGTACCTACTTGCTCTAAACTATCAGTCATAATTATTCATTCTCCATCAACAACATTATATATGAAACAGCATTCTATCATATTTTAAAGATAAACAACAACTAATATAGTAATACTTAACATTAAATTAATATTAAATTATCAAATCTTTCTTTTTAGGGACACGCTTCTCTAATTTCTATGTCAACTGGACGAAGGATAGCCATCCAATGATGTCAGTTTAAACCTAATTCTTGAATTGTAATATCCATCCGTTGTAAAGTAGTCTTTTTAGCCGAAATCATAAAGACAAATTCGGAGCGAGACCGTGAAGACCCTAAAACTATTTTTTGTTTCCTGCACCTTAATTCTTCTTTCATCACCCCTTTACTGTGATATTGATGACGATATATGGGGCCTAGAAGAAATTGACGAACCTCAAAAACAGCCAGGCCCATTTCGAATGGAGGCTGAATTTGACTCAGTGGCAAGCACTCATTTTGATAAAGATGGGTTCAGAGATCAAAAAATGAGTTTCAGCAACTGGAGCGGCACAGCTGGAATGGCATTTTGTTATCTTGCTTATGCACGCGAAGCCTATGCTGCGGGAGTCACCTATAATTTCACAAGGCTATGTTGGGAAGAGAACCCCTACTTCCATCAGAGTGACTTCAATCAAGTATCTTTTCTTTTACGACTCTTCAGCAACCGTTTTTGCGAATGGATTTGGCAAGGACAGCTTGCAGTCAACGTCGATGCTGACGAGTGGGATTTGAATTACTACACGAATTACGACATTATTTTGTGGGGTAGGTATGACTATAACGACTGCACAAATCTGCATTTAGGTGTGATTGTCCAGACAGGTATGAAGATGGACCGTGTTTACCCAGTTGTGGGTTTTGACTATGTTGTTAACAAGTGTTGGAAACTCAATGCAGTATTCCCTGTCAACATATCCTTGGAATACAATTACGATAGTTGTTTATCAGCGGCTTTTGCCATGAGATTTTTTGATGTCCGCTGTAGAGTCAACAAAGACGAGAACCTTCCGATGGGTCTGTTTTCGTACCGGAATTCAGGTTTAGAGTTAGCTCTTCTTTATGAAGACAATCCATCCCTTGAAGGGAATATACACGTCGGTTCAACATTGGGCGGAATGCTTCGTATCTCTGACCATAATAACAGGCATCCCAAGCACTTCAAGCTAGATCCGATACTTTACGTTGGTGGTGAGCTCGTTTGGAGCTTCTAAAACCACATCACAAACCTTAAAATTTAAGGGTATGAGGAAACTGGAAAAATATTTGAGCTGTTTTTCAAGGCCATTTCCACTAAGTAGTCCCGGGTGTAACCCAATGTCATTGGGGTGTAAATCGGTAGACAAATTGAGCTTCGGAAGTAGTGAAAGGAGTTAAGTTGACGGCATTGCTTGAGCAGATATGCTTCAGCTGTTTTTGCAATTACCTCTATAACTATTTTAAAATAGATTCGATTTCAACCATATGCTCTTCTGTGAGCAGATTTTTAACTTTTATCGCCTCCATATTTTCATTCACCTGATCGACCCTACTAGCACCTGTGATCACGCTACTGACATTCGGATTTTTCAGGCACCAAGCGATAGCCATTTGGGCCATGGTACACCCTAGAGAGTCGGCGATACTTTTAAGTTTTCCAAGCTTTTTCACTTTTTCTGCAGCCAGACGCCCTCGAAGTTCAGGGTGAAAATGCAAGCGACTCCCCTTAGGGACTATTTCGTTATATTTCCCTGTGAGGATACCTGATTCAAGTGGACTCCATGTCGTAGTTCCTAGTCCATATTTTGCATAGAGTGGAGTAAGCTCTTCTTCTACAGCTTTCCTACGAAACATGTTGTATTCGGGTTGCTCCATGGTAGGCGGGATCGCACCGATTTTCTCAGCGACCTCATGTGCTGTTTGAATATCCTGAGCACTCCATTCAGAAGTACCCCAATAAAAAGCGAGTCCTGAACGGATGATATTATCCATCGCTCGCACCGTTTCTTCAATTGGTGTTGTTGGATCTGGCCGATGACAAAAGAGGAGGTCGACGTATTCAAGCTGTAGCCTCTTTAGAGAACCTTTCGTCCCCTCTATCAAGTGCTTCATGCTAAGTCCGGTATCATTAGGACCATTTCCTCCCCAGAAGATTTTTGTGGAAATAACAAGATCCTCGCGACGATATTCTTTGAGGGCTTCTCCCATAAGTAACTCTGAAGCCCCGCCGCCATATGCTTCTGCATTATCAAAAAAATTCACGCCTGCATCGAAGGCGGCACGCATGCATTGCTTGATACCTACATTATTAAGGCTTCCGCCAAATGTTATCCATGAGCCAAATGATAACTCACTGACTTTTAATCCACTTTTACCAAGACGACGATATTCCATAGCGACCTTTTCTCAATA
>JAJFMC010000169.1 GCA_021772365.1 Chlamydiota bacterium | reverse complement strand
ATAAAAAGATGTCAGGATGGCCTACGTATTGAAGCTGTAGCAACATCCAGACGTTCTCAGCAACAGGCTCTTAACGGAGGAATACCTGTCACAGATATCAATAAAGTCTCAACTTTAGATATTTGCTTTGATGGCGCTGATGAAATCGACACCCAGAAGCGTATGATAAAAGGCGGTGGAGGAGCTTTACTTCGCGAAAAAATCGTTGCATCTATGAGTAATGAAATGGTTGTTATTGTGGATGAGACTAAATGTGTGGAGAAGCTGGGTAAATTTCCCCTTCCAATAGAAATCATCCCCTTTGGATATAGAAGTATCGTCAATAAAATTGAAAATATGGGCTATACGGGAAAAATACGTATGGAAAGCGGTAACTATAAATACGTAACCGATAGCGGCCACTTTATATATGATGCTCAATTAAGTCCAAAACATCCTGAACCAGAAGTTATTCAAGAGGAAATCCTTCATATCCCCGGTGTCGTTGAAACGGGCTTTTTCTTCAACCTTGCCGGCCGTGTAATTGTCGGAAAATCAGATGGTTCAGTAGAAATTATCCCCTAAGCAAATGTCTCAAAAAAATAATGAGTAGTCACAAATGGCTCTTGTTCCTATAGTGAAATTTGAGAAGCGAGTTAACGGAATTATGGTATGCTTTCATCTGAACTTGTTCAAGTTACATTCGATAAAATCATGCAAACGCGAACTTACACCGTAGTCATCTTAGGTGCTGAGGGAAAGCGTTTTGCAATCTACACGGACCCAAGTATCGGGCGTACTCTTCAGATGTATCTTACAGGAGCTGAGAAGATTCGACCTTTGACGCACGATCTAATTGACTCGATTTTCCAAGGTTATAATGTACGTATCAAACAAGTGGTCATCAACGACATTCAAGATACAGTGTATTTTGCTAGGCTCTATTTGGAACAGCATCATGATAATATCCGCCATATCATGGAAATTGATGCACGCCCAAGCGACTGTATCACTTTAGCTCTAATGAATAACGTTCCAGTTTACTGTACGCGTGAAGTCTTGGAAAAAACAGTGCCTATAGAAGAATAGGGTCAATAGAGGGGATTACAATTCCCTCAATATTTCATATGAAAAGAAAGATCTGCTAAAGCGACCAATGCATCGACTGCTTCCTGTGCGTCTACACCAGTAGCTGTTATTCGAATTCTGGATCCTTTTTCAGCAGCAAGCATGAGAATTCCAAGCAGAGAACGAGCATTCACTGTTGTTTTTTTGTATTTTAATTGGATATCAGATTTAAATTGGTTAACACACTTGACGATTTCTGTAGATGGACGAGTATGAAGACCCCGGTCATTTTTTATAATAAAAACCCCTGAAACTTTTTTGTCCTTTTTGGGTTTATCGACCATAAAGTTCTCCATGATCATACATCCTTAAGTTGTTTTGTGTATCCATACTCATCATAATAGGTCTATCTAATGAAATACTCATCTGAAAATTAAAGCGCAATTATTTTCAGTTGTCAGGCTAAAAAAATCAGGCATTGTTCGAATGAGGGTAACAGCCAAGGGTAATTGTTTTAGGTGGTCTAGATCGTGGAAATCGTAACGAGGGAATAGCTGAAACTCTATTAGCAAGAAGCGATTTTCTTGAGATCGGCCGCATAAAACTGTTACCCGTCATTACCTTCTTTTGAACATGCCAAAAATCACATGTTTTTACTTTTCACTTAAGAGTGAGTAAATTACAATTACTCTTTCAAACAACAAGTATACACCTAAACACACACTCACAAATAGGTACATCATGAATAAAGTTCGCTCAGAAATACTCCCCGAAGACTGTTGGAATGTAGAAGCCATGTATTCATCTTTTGAGGAATGGGAAGATGAATTCAACACATTTACCGCCACCCCAAAAGAGAAGCTGTGGGACCTGATCCAACAATACCAAGGAAAGTTAAACGATGGCCCCGATGTCGTCAAAAACTTGTTAGATACCCTTTTTAAGTTAGAACTTAAACTTGAACACTTATACACCTACTCACACCTCAGACATGACGAGGATATTACAAACGATAAACACAAATCCGCCTACATAAAAATCACAGTGTTAATGCATGATTTCTCCCAAGCGACCTCCTGGATTGACCCGGAACTACTCAATCTTTCACAAGAAAAAATTGATGAGTATATGTCCTCAGAAATACTCAAAGGCTACCACTTTTATCTGGAGAAAATTCTTCGATTAAAAACGCACACGCTCCCCCCTTCAGAAGAAAAACTCATGGCTTATTCAGCAAAAGCCTTACAAGGATATCAGAAAGCCTTCAGTGCTATTAACGATGCAGACTTTGATTTTGGAAAGGTTCTTGACGAGAAAGGAGAAGAAAAAGAACTCAGTCATGCTTCTTTTGGACTGTATTTACGAACACACGACCGAACATTACGAAGAAACGCTTTTTTACAATTCCATAAGAAATACCAAGGCTATGAAAACACTCTTTGCGAGCTCCTGCAAGGGGTTGTGCAAAAGCACCTATTTGAAGCTACATCTCGAAAATACCCCACATGCCTTGAAAGATCGCTTTACCCAAAAAATATAGACTCGAAAGTTTACTCCTCACTTGTAGAAGCTGTGAATAACAACTTAGAAGTTTTACACAAGTACATGGGACTGCGTGAAAGGATCATGGGAGTAACACCTCTTCACTTATACGACATGTACGCACCTCTCATCCAGGAACATGACATTAAACTATCATATGAAGAGGCCGCAGAACTTGTCATTGATTCGGTTGGCCCGCTTGGAGCTGAATATCAAAACGCTCTCCGTAAAGGGATGAAAGAAGACCGTTGGGTTGACCGATACGAAAACAAAAACAAACGTTCCGGAGGCTACTCTAGTGGCTGTTACAATAGCATGCCCTACATACTCATGAATTACAATGGTGTGTTACGGGATGTATTCACCCTTGCTCATGAAGCCGGCCATAGCATGCACAGTTATTTTTCCCATAAACACCAACCTTATCAATATGGGGATTACCCTATATTTTTAGCAGAAGTTGCTTCGACGTTCAACGAAGACCTTCTGATGAGAATGATGCTAGAACGTTCGAATAGTAAAGAAGAAAAAATTTACCTCATCAACGAAAAAATTGAAGATCTTCGAGCCACACTCTTTAGACAAACGATGTTTGCTGAATTCGAGCTGTTGATGCACACGAAAATCGAAAATGACGAACCACTAACTCCACAATTATTGAAGGATGAGTACCTAGCTCTCAATCAAAAATACTTTGGTCCAAAAGTCGTTATTGATGAAGAGGCGCAACTAGAATGGGCACGCATCCCCCACTTCTACTACAATTTTTATGTATATCAATATGCGACGGGTATAAGTGCAGCTCTAGCCTTATCTGAGCGTGTGGTAAACGGCGGCGATCAAGAACGGGAAGACTACCTAGGTTTTCTGAAAAGTGGTTGTAGTCGGTATCCAGTAGAGACACTAGAGCTTGCGGGTGTCAATATGAACACTCCAGAACCGGTAAATGCAGCGATTGGCAAGTTCAGCCAGTTGGTGGACCAGCTCACCGATCTTCTAGAAAATTAAACTATTTAGCAGTTCCTTCGTGAAACTGCTAAATATAACTTGCGAAAAACCGTTATTTACCTTAAAATAACGCTTCAAACAGACAGAAAACACGAAACAATTCTTGAATAACAAGGAGATAATTATGGAACAAACTCAAAACGTTAAAGAAGCAACCCAACTTCGACCACTAGGAAACCGAGTCCTTGTTAAAAGACTCGAAGCAGAAGCTACTGCAAAAGGCGGAATTATCCTCCCAGACTCAGCGAAGCAAAAGCAAGAACAAGCAGAAATCATTGCAATTGGTACCGGAAAGAAAGACAAACAAGGAAACATTATTGAAATCCCTGTGAAAGTTGGCGATACCATTTTAATGGAAAAATATTCTGGTCAAGAAGTCACTGTTAATGACGAAGAGTTAATTATTGTTCGTGCCGACGACATCATCGCTATCATTGAAAAGTAAAAGCATACTTTAAGGAGTAGAACAACATGGCTGCTAAAGAAATCAAATTTAAAGAAGAAGCAAGACAAAAGATCCTAAAAGGTGTCACCGCTCTTGCTGATGCTGTAAAAGTCACCCTCGGTCCTAGAGGCCGTAATGTCATCATTGATAAATCATACGGCGCTCCACATATCACCAAGGACGGTGTCACTGTTGCCAAAGAGATTGAACTGGAAGACAAAGACGAAAACATGGGCGCTCAAATGGTTAAAGAGGTTGCCAGCAAGACAGCTGATAAAGCTGGTGATGGTACAACGACAGCGACCGTTCTTGCCGAAGCAATATACCGCGAAGGTTTACGTAATGTGACTGCTGGAGCAAATCCAATGGATCTAAAGCGTGGAATGGAAGAAGCGCTAGAAGTTGTCATCGCAGAGCTAACAAAACACAGCAAACCAGTCAAAAACAAGCAAGAGATAGCACAAGTTGCCACGATTTCTTCAAATAATGACAAAGAAATTGGTGAAATCATTGCAAATGCGATGGAACGTGTTGGAAATGACGGAACTATTACAGTCGAAGAAAACAAAGGGTTTGAAACGACTTTGGATGTTGTTGAAGGAATGAATTTTGATAGAGGATATCTTTCTGCATATTTCATGACAGATACAGAAACACAAGAGTGCATCCTCGAAGATGCTTACATCCTGATTCATGACAAAAAAATCAGCACTGTCAAGGACATCATTCCTATCCTTCAAGCTGTTGCAGAGACAGGTCTTCCCCTTCTTATCATCGCTGAAGATATCGACGGTGAAGCGCTAGCGACTCTAGTCGTTAACCGCCTTCGTGCAGGATTAAAAATCTGTGCAGTGAAAGCTCCAGGTTTTGGTGATCGCCGTAAAGCGATGCTTGAAGACCTTGCTATCATTACAAACGGACAAGTGATCAGTGAAGAAGTAGGTCTTAAGCTTGAAACCACAACGATCGAACAACTTGGTAAAATCAAAAAAGCAGTCATCAACAAAGACGAAACAACTCTTGTTGAAGGTGCTGGTGACAAACAGCGTATCGAAGACCGCTCAAACATGATCCGTCGCCAGATTGAAGAGTCTGATTCTGAATACGATAAAGAGAAGCTTCAAGAAAGACTTGCCAAGCTTGTTGGTGGAGTAGGAGTCATTCGTGTCGGAGCTGCAACAGAAATCGAAATGAAAGAAAAGAAAGACCGCGTTGAAGATGCTCAGCACGCGACTGCTGCTGCTGTGGAAGAA
>JAJFMC010000168.1 GCA_021772365.1 Chlamydiota bacterium | reverse complement strand
TGCTGCCAAGTGGATTCTGTGCATCATAAGTGATTGTTTTGTTTCTTTTATCGAAACGTGGATTTGACAGAACGATCTGTCTGTTTGAACCATCACCTTCGAGGTTTGAATGGCTAAACTGTGTGATAAGAGCTCCTGTCGGATTATTTCTTGAGCCTACTTTCCACTCTTCTAAAAAGCTTTCTATAGTGACTTTACCAGCCATCTTTTTAGGTTGTTCTGAAAAATAAGCCACGTCTGGATCCACGTTACGAAGAGTAACGATCCATCTTTCTGGATTTTTAGGATTTTGCTTAACAACAGCTTCTTCTGCTGTTTGTATGAACATCAATTGGAAATCTTGCTGTTCACTTTTAGCTGGCTTTGGTACGAATGCAGAAGCAGATCCTACAGATACGAGCAAAGCACTTAGCACCAATGCAGTTAGACCTTTTTTCATACATACCTCCTTGTATGGATAGGGTAAATTAAATCGTTATCTCACCTTTAAAAATGCTTTCATTTTTTGGTGAAAACGGTCATATCTCAACCTATACACCCCTGTATTTTTTTAAAGAAAGTAAAATTTTTTATTTGAAAAGATGAATGTAACTTGTATTGAATCAAATGGTTAAGTGGGAAATTAATTGGTAAAGTCTTCTTTAGTAAAGTGTTGCATTACCATTGTAATATATCCTCCATTCTATCAGCGTTTTAGTTCGTCGAAAGCGATTTTTCTAACTTCGCGAAGATCAATTTTTCCCGAGCCTAGAAGTGGAATGTGGTCCACTTTAATGAAATGGTCGAAGCGTGGGATATAGATTTTTGGTAGGTTTTGAGTCATTAGTTTTTGGAGGATGCTATGAATTTTTCCTTCCTCAAGGGTATGTAGAACTGCTAGGCTTTCTCCTTTAACTTCATTGGGGACGGAGGTGACGACGAAAACCTGTTCATCAGCACCTTCGATGGTATGAAGAGCTTCTTCGATACGGCCGTGAGGAACCATTTCGCCACCTATTTTACTGAACCTGGAAAGTCTATCGGTGATACAAATGAAGTCATTTTCGTTAATAACGGCTATGTCGCCAGTAATGTACCAACCATTCATCATCACCTTTTCAGTCAGATCTTCTCGATGGAGGTAACCTTTCATCACATTGGGACCTTTGACGAGAAGAATTCCTGGTTCGTTAGGAGGAAGTTTTTCGTGAGTATTTGGGTCTATGACTTTGATGCGTATTCCTGGAAGAGGTTGTCCGACAGAGCCCTCTATGGACCCAGCCTGATAGATTCCCGGTAGCCTGACGTCTAGTGTACTTGCTGCTATTACCGGAGAGCATTCGGTTGTACCGTAGCCTTCGATGGGGCGAATGCCATATTTGTTTTGGAATATATCGGCAAGTTTTTTCGGTAGCTTTTCAGCTCCGGTAAGTACAAAGCGTAACGCTCCAAACATATCGGCACTGACTTGGGGGATGTAGGCTTTGAGGAATGAGGGAGTGGTCCACATCATGGTTACTTTTCTGTCTTTGATTAAATGACCGATATTACTGGCATCGAGAGGGTTGGGGTGTAGCACGAGGGGGAGGCCGTGATTGAGTCCAAGCCACATTGTCATATACCCGAAGGAGTGAAATAGCGGAAGTGTATGCAGGAGTTTGTCTTTGCGTGTTGTTGCGGGGATGACTTGCGAAACGGCTTCGACGTTTGAAGAGACATTGAAGTGTGAAAGCATAACTCCCTTGGGACGTCCTGTTGAACCACTTGTGAAGATAAGGGTAAGTAAGTTATCGACGTTTTGCTTTTTGTATGTTTCGCAAAGTTTTTCTATCAACCAGACAGGGCCTATGATGCTAAGGATTGCAGAGGTTAGTTTGTTTGAGGAAGTAATGAGAGGTTTAACATCTTCCAAAAGAACAATATGTATATCTTTTGGGAGATTGACATTCACTTTTTGCAAGAATTTTCTGCTAGTGATGACTGTCTTGACGTTCGCTTCTTTGAGGCAGTAGCCGAGATCATCAGAACTTGCTGTGTAATTGAGATTGACAACAGTTCTTCCGGCTAATGCGGCAGCGATATTTGTCATGACACCAGCAAGTGTAGGAGGTAGCATAATCCCAATTGTTTCTTGGTCTCTCCATATATCTTTCAATGTGCGAGCAAGTACAAGAGAAGATGTGAGTGCTTTGAATCGAGATACTTTTTTATTATCGATATCGGCAAGGCAGGGTTTCCAGGGAGCTCGCCAGACACTGCGTATGAAGTGATAGTGGATAGGAAGTTCGTCTTCCTTGCGATCAAACCACGATTGACAGCCTAACTTTCTAATTTCTGTTCGGATGGTGGTAAATGGGGTGTCGTGAGGGAGGGGGTTTCCAAAACTTACAGTAAGGGGGTGAGGGATATTTTGTGGGCGTCTTGGGATGTAGCGGCCACCAATGGGAGAAAAAATAGTTTCCCAAACACGATCTAAGTGTACAGGAATGATCGAGCATTCGCGATCTCTAATAATTTCTTCAACACCTTCTTGAAATGGTTGCATGTTACCGGTTCGTGACACTTGTCCTTCGGGAAAAATGCAGACAAGTTGTTTTCTGTCTAGCGGTTTTCCTGCCTGACGCATCGCATTTTTTATGGTCGTCGTCTTTCCTGAATAGGGGACAGGGATAGCGTTCATTGCTAGGGCAAAAGGTTTTAGCCACCACTTGTTGTAATGCGTTTCACTCATGACGAAACGAACGGGACGGTCGATTGTTGCCATCAAAAAAAATGCGTCTGTGGCAGATAGATGGTTGGCGACGAGTAATGCAGGGCCTTTTTTTGGTACATTTTCTTTACCGGTGATACGGATTCTGTAGAATGTCATTGTGAGTAGAATGAAGAGCAGGCGAGTTAATGCTTCGGGAAGGAGTTTTACCGACCAAAGTGTTCCGATAACGACGATGAGTGAAGAGGCAACAAGCGTCATTCCTAAATCCATACCTATCCATGCCATGGCTGCTGCTAACAGTGAGCCGAAAATCATACCGAGGATGTCGAATACGTTGCCAAGAGCAATCACAGCCCCTCGCTGATCTTGAGGTGATCGCCACTGGACAATTGCTTTGAGAGGGACGATCAAAAATCCTGTTGCGACACCCATTAAAATAAGAATGATGACTGTACCTGTCATCTGCGGCTGAACAAGGCCAAGAATTAATGACATGACGGAAAATCCAATGGCACCAAAAGGGATCAGGCCATATTCGATCCGTTCACCAGAAAATCGACCACCTAGTAGAGCACCGAATGCGATGCCTATACCATACGATGCCGGTGGGATACCTTGGAGGAGTTCTCCTTTTTCTAGGTGTATGACCAATGCTTTAGCATAGACAAGGACATTTTGACCAAGCAGGCTAGTGATTGTCCAAAATAATACATTACCCAATACGGCGAGGAGGAGGATACGATCGGAAACGATAGAGTGGTAGGCGTTTTTAATGGTCGTAGCAACACTAATCGGTTTTTTTCGTACAGGCTTGACCTTTGGAATGGTGAAGGATGCAGCAAACCCTAAGGTT
>JAJFMC010000167.1 GCA_021772365.1 Chlamydiota bacterium | reverse complement strand
CGATCAGGAGTTCACACTAGAGAGAGGTGCCGGACTGATTGATTCCGTGATCGTGGATTCTGGAGTTTCGATGATCGCTGTGGTTGGAGAAAACATGACTGAGATGCCTGGGGTTTCAGGTAGGTTCTTTGGGGCCCTTGGACGAAATGGTGTAAATGCTATTGCTATTGCTCAGGGATCTTCGGAATTGAATATTACCTGTCTGATTCCTCGTGAAGATGAAGAGAAAGCCTTAAATGTAATCCACGACGAATTCTTTCTGTCAAATGTAGCCTCTATTAACCTATTCCTCGTTGGCACTGGTTTGATTGGTAATGCATTGATCAAACAGGTCAAGCAACAGGTAGAGTATCTTCGTCGCGACCTCAACTTAGAGATTAAGGTGTGCGGATTAGGGAACAGTAAAAGGATGTTATTCAATAAGCAGGGTATCAATCTTGAGAACTGGAAAAAAGAGCTTCATGAGTCAAGCAAAGAGATGGGGATTGATAGGTTTATCAGACATATGAAAGAGGCTAACTTAGGACGTAGTATCTTTGTTGACTGTACTGCTAATGATCGTGTGGCATCTAAGTATTCTGAAGTAATTGAGGGTAACATCTCCGTTGTCACACCAAATAAGCGAGCGAATTCGTCGTCGTATGAGGAATATCAGACGCTGAAAAAGTTGGCGCGTTTACGAGGCGTTGATTATTATTACGAAACAAATGTCGGTGCAGGTCTTCCTATTATTAGTACGATACTTGATTTACAACTTAGCGGCGATAAGGTCCTTCGTATCGATGCTGTTCTTTCGGGAACTCTTAGCTATATTTTCAATAAATTTCAAGAAGGGATTCCTTTTGACACCATAGTGAAAGAGGCAAAAGAGCTGGGATATACCGAACCCGATCCACGGGAGGATCTGAATGGTATGGATGTTGCACGTAAAATTTTGATTTTAGCCAGAGAGTGCGGTTATCCTCTTGAGCTCAATGATGTCGAAGTAGAACCACTTCTTCCTGAAGCATGTTATGATGTCGAAGGTATTGATGCATTTTTCTCTGTTCTCAGTGAGCATAGCAAGGCTTTAAATGATAAGAGGGACTCTGCTGGTAGTGAGGGGCGTGTTTTACGGTATATCGCTACGTTTGCTGATGGAAAAGCTTCAGTGAATTTAGAAGCTGTCGACGTTTCACATCCGTTCTACTCACTATCGGGAAGTGACAATGTCGTTGCCATCTACTCTTCAAGATATAATACTCAACCGTTAGTCATCAAAGGTGCAGGAGCCGGTGCTGATGTAACTGCCGGTGGTGTATTCGCAGATATAATTAAAATCGGAAAGCGTTAGATTAGGTAAGGTATATGGAAATGACAGAGAAAGTTCCTGTAGCCATCTTAGGGGCTACGGGTATGGTAGGACAGAAATTTGTTGAACTTTTAATTGGGCACCCTTGGTTAGAAATCACCTTTCTAGGTGCCTCCGAACGGTCCAGTGGAAAACGTTACGGTGATGTTGTCAACTGGCAGATGAGTACCCCTTTACCAAGAGAGGTCGCTAATAAAATAGTAAAGGAATGTCAGCCTTCTGAGGGATATAAGATAGCGTTTTCGGGCTTAGATTCTTCAGTAGCTGGTGAAATTGAACATGCTTTCGCTAATGCAGGAATAGCAATCATTTCAAATTCAAAAAATCATCGCATGGTTCCCAATGTACCACTGTTAATTCCAGAGGTGAATCCTGATCATCTAGACCTCATCAAACGTCAAACTTATACGAATGATGGGTGCATCGTAACAAATCCAAATTGTTCGGTTGTTGGATTGGCAATGGCCTTAAAACCCCTTTCAGATATGTGGACCGTCAAGCAGGTCGATGTTGCCACGATGCAAGCTCTATCAGGTGCGGGATATCCTGGTGTTCCTTCTATGGAGGTGATCGATAATGTGATCCCTTACATTTCCGATGAAGAAAATAAGGTGGAAACAGAACCAAAAAAGATACTGGGAGCATTGAATAATGGGTCTATCGATTTTCTAGCGATGAATATACGCGCTCACTGCAATCGCGTTTCCGTCATTGATGGTCACACTGAGTGTGTGACTGTAGAACTAGAGGGGAATCCTACGAAAGATGAGATCATAGAGTCATGGAGGTCATACAAGAGCGTACCTCAAGAATTGTTGTTGCCTTCAGCTCCTGAACACCCGATCGTCTATTTTGATGAAGATGCTTATCCACAACCCCGAAAGCATCGTAATTTAGGACGTGGCATGACAGTATCCGTTGGGAGACTTAGGCAGTGTACTGATGGCGCTTGGAAGTTTGTCGTCCTTTCTCATAATACCGTACGAGGTGCTGCCGGTGGCGCGATTTTGAATGCAGAGCTTCTTATCAAGAAAGGGTGTATCTAATGAATCGTCAAACAGTGACAGTTTTTTCTCCGGCCACCGTTGCTAATATCGCTTGTGGATTCGATATTCTCGGATTTGCCGTTGGCGAGCCTGGTGATATCGTCAAAGCAACACTCAGTGATGAGCCAGGTGTTCGAGTAGTGAAAATAACCGGTGATGGTGGTGTTTTACCGACAGGTTCGGAAAAAAATGCTGCGACAGCCGGAGTGATCAAACTGCTGAATGATACGAACAGTAAGGTGGGAATAGAAATAGAGCTACACAAAAAAATGCCTCTTGGCAGTGGATTGGGATCGAGCGCCGCAAGTGCCGCTGGAGGGGTATACGCAGCGAATGTCCTTCTTGGAAGTCCTTTGTCGAGGAGTGAACTCATCTCTTACGCAATGGAAGGGGAGCGAGTCGCTTGTGGAACTGCACATGCCGATAACGTTGCACCCGCATTACTAGGTGGATTTGTTGCAGTGCGGAGTTATAACCCACTGGATGTCGTTCGTATACCGACAGAATTAACTTTTTCCTGCCTTTTGATAAAACCGCATGTTGAGGTGATGACCAAAGAAGCGCGGCAAGTGCTTGGAACGGAGATCTCTCTTGAGCAGCATGTCATTCAGTCAGGTAACCTATCAGGATTACTAGTCGGGTTGATGACAAATGACTCAGAGCTTGTTAGTCGCAGTATAGTTGATGTCATTGCAGAGCCAAAACGCTCGAAATGGATTCCACACTACGATGAAATGAAAAATTATCTTATGAATCAAGGTGCAATAGGCTGCTGTATATCAGGGTCAGGGCCTTCGGTGTTTTCATTGTTTACTGACCGTGAAAAAGCAGAACGTGCGCAAGAAGGGCTGAAAGATTTTGAAGCAGACTTTTATCTTACTGATGTGAATACAAATGGCGTTTCCGAAATTGAGGGGTCAATAGATGAAATTTTATAGTACAGACGATCATGCATTGAGTGTTTCGCTGAAAGAAGCCATGTTTTCCGGATTGGCACCTGGAGGTGGATTGTTTCTACCCGAAAGAATTCCAAAGCTTCCTGAATCTTTTATCGATGAGTTAGAGTCATTATCCTTTGTTGAAATAGCCGAGATTGTAGCATGTCATATTCTTGAAGGAACTATCCCAGAAGAATCGATAAGAAAAATCGTCAGAGATAGCTTCCCTTTTGACGTACCCATGGTAAATGTAGAAGAAAATATTTACTCTCTTGAAACGTACCATGGACCGACTTTCTCATTTAAAGATTTTGGAGCCAGATTTATGGCTAGGCTTTTCGGTCACTTTTTAGAGGAAGAGAACGAAACGTTACATATTTTGGTAGCAACATCGGGTGATACAGGTAGCGCTGTTGCTCAAGGATTCTATCAGGTGCCCGGTATACAAGTATGGGTGCTTTATCCATCAGGAAAGATTAGCGAAATCCAAGAAAAACAAATCACCACAATGGGTGAAAATATTCATGCTTTGGAAGTGGAAGGCACCTTTGACGATTGCCAAAAGCTTGTTAAAACGGCATTTCAAGATAAGGATTTGCGATCAAAACTAAATATGACCAGTGCAAACTCTATTAATATTGCTAGGCTTATCCCACAGTCATTTTACTATTTTTATGCGTACGGACAACTTCCCAAAAAAGACTTACCTATTGTGATATCGGTGCCATCCGGGAATTTTGGAAATTTAACAGGCGGATTATTAGCAAAAC
>JAJFMC010000166.1 GCA_021772365.1 Chlamydiota bacterium | reverse complement strand
TCGAAAATCTCGAAAACTTCTTTGAAAAGCTTGAAGAGTCGATAGAAAAAGGACCTGTAAAAGGGGAGCAGAAACGATTACGTATAAGTCCGGATATTCAAAGGGTCTTGCATGAAATGGGGCAGCCGCTGACATCGCATAGCATGACAAGAACCCGTGCGGAGCATGTACTTGATCATCTCGAAGAGCTCGATGAGCTCGGTTCGTTTAATCCGTATGCTGTTGAATATGCAGGAAAGCTTTTTTCTAAAGTACTTCGTGCTGACTGGAAGCATCACGTCTTACAAGAGATCCCATTATTTCACGAGCTGTTCTCTATTCATATGGGGCTTGTTGGTTGGAATGACGACCGAAATCACTTGAACCGAATGAATAAATTCAAGCATCTGATTCAAGAGATTGAAAGTTGGGTGAAAAACCGTGAGACACGTCGTCACGAACATGATATAGAACTCGACATGAACGACCTAAAGGCCTATCTGCAGGATTTTCTTGCGCAAGTGCAACGTACTTCAAAAGATGATTCTCTTGACGGTGAGAAGGCGAAGCGGGTTGTTTCTGAATTGGCCCATCAGTTGTTGATTTATCGCTATCTCTTTGGAGAGTTTTTCCATTATTTAGGGCGTTACACACCTGATGGAAAACGTATTCGTAACAAACTTCTTTTTGTGGATCAGTATTTTGAGTCTGTTGAGAACAAGCTTCATGTTCTCCGAAATATGTCCTGGCCTATCAATAGGTAGACCTCCAAGGATGGATGGGGGGGGCAAGGTGTAATCAAGTTGAAGAATTTTGTCGTGCCCGTGCCCGACAATCACATGGTGTACACTAACTGTTAAAAATCTTCGTTTTCAATTTCACGTCCTTCGTTATATTCTTGCTTAAGAAATCATTTCTTACGGATTTACAGAGACAACAATTGAAAACTCAGCATAAGCGGGCACGGGCACGATTCCCAATTCTTCAACTTGTTTGGGTATACCTTTAATCAAGTAGAAGGTAAAATCCAATCATAAAATGATCTGAGGCTAACCTATAGTCATTTTCGATGGGTTGATCTATAGTGTATAGTTGTTCAGTTTTGGGATCATATGCACCATGGATTGAATAGGTTAATAACACCGTGCTATCTTTGGTATTGGTAAAGGTAACGTCCAGAGTGTCACAGTCAAAATCACCATCGGTGACTTTAGACGCGAACTGATCATTCTCAAAGCCTCCCCAACTACCTGCTTCACCATAATGCCCCATTAGTGATGCATCTCTTACGTCGTGGCAATCGATACTATTCAAAAAATATTGATAAAGTTCTTTGCCCTCATGGCTGGTGTAAAACCTTTCTCCAGAAGAAAACCAGGGTAGATTTTGGGCAATAGACTTGATGGTGTTAACTTCTGTATCAACCATTGTTTTTGTCGCACCGATATGATCGTAATAACCGGATTTAAGAGCAATTCTATAATATTTTGTTTCAAGTATTGGATATGGTTCCTTGTTGCTAAATTGACATGTAAGACAATCTTGATGGAGTTCATGCTTTTGCGATTTAACTTCGTGAGGGAGGTGATAGGTGATAGATCTTTTTACATTTACTTGTATTGTTTCCATGAGTTTATTTGCTTCGTTCTCACATTGCAAAACTTGAAAGTATTTTTGCTTCCGCTGTTCCCAATTATTGGGTGTATCATGGTCGAGTTTGCTGGTTCGTGCGTTGTAATTCACCACATTAATATATTGTTTTGTTTGTGCTGGAATAGGTGGGGGTTTTTGTTTGTGCTTAAATTCGTGTCTATTTAAATTTTGTTTAACAATAGAATGTTCTGAAAAAATTGATGTACTTGAAAGATTTGTAGTGAAAATTAGGAAAAGGATGATTTGAATTAATCGAGTATTTGATTTGTTTGTATCCATGATTTTTTTTATTTTACTGTTAATGGTAAGTCGTTATCTAAAA
This sequence comes from Chlamydiota bacterium, assembly GCA_021772365.1. Taxonomy (GTDB): domain Bacteria; phylum Chlamydiota; class Chlamydiia; order Chlamydiales; family Criblamydiaceae; genus JAJFMC01. Next base: position 7,530 of record JAJFMC010000166.1, on the reverse strand, counting down.
TTTATTTATTGTTGTCAAGTTAGATTAAAACTTGTAAGTTTGTTTTTTAATTAATTATATTTATTAGAGCTGTTTAGTAGAGTATTGGTTACGGTAGTAAAGATTTAGGTTCAGGGGGTGGGGGTATTTCCAGTAAATAGCGGCCTGTTTTAATGGTTACGATTTGCTGCTTCTTCATGGCATTGAGGATTTTGATTAGAGTGATTTCTGGGAAGATGATTTTCTGTCCTCCGGTAATTCTATGAGTAATAACATGCTCTTCTTCGGGCTCAATGATTAATGTAATCTTGCTTTTGGATGGGTCGTCAGCTAATGACGGGATAGGCAGTGACGTCACGCTGAAGTATCCAACGGTTTCGTTTGCTGTTACGTATAGTTCAAATCTGGCATTTTTATCGGAGTACACTAAACGTGTAGAGTTGTATTGAGGGTTGTTGGTTTCTACTTTGTCAATTTTCCAGGGAGATAGTGGTTTTGAGCAGGAAGATAAAAATAAAAAAAGAAGTAAAGTTGTAGAGATAACGGTATTTCTGTGGAAATACGACATAAGCTTTCCGAAAAGAGACTCTAGCATATACGAACAAGTTGAAGTTTTGACCTTTTTCTTTGTCAAAAACCAAATCTTCAACTTGTTCGGGTGTACCGACCGTGTTTCGAAATTTGGTTTTTGGCAAAGAGAAAACTCTCGTAGTTGGGAGATCGTAAGTCGGTGAATATTTAAACAATATTGATCGACTTGCGATCTCCCAGATACGAGGCTTTCTCAAAGTCAAAATTCCAGATTTTGAATCACGATCGGTATATAAACTCGCGCTTGATTTAGTTATGAGTGTGGTCGCATGAGGAGTTTTGAATCGCAACAGCAATAATTGCTGCCAAAGCAATTGCTCCTAAAGCGACGCAAGGTGCAATACAAGGGGCCCTACGGCACTCTTCGTATCCACATCCTCCACATGTGTCATAACATTCGTCTGCGCTAGCACTGCTGGATACTACCATTGCTGCAAGTGCTGCTGTGGCAACAAGCCTTTTCATTAATCTTTTCATGGGGTGCACTCCTTTATCCAGTCGTAAAGATAAGTTGAAAACGTATTAAAATGACATGTATCTCATTTTCAACGTTTAAAAGCAATTTATTTCTTTTACTTCAAAGTAGTGTCGCGAGGGTTGTTTGTAAGTTATAAATTGTTAGTTGTTTATGGTTGACATAAGTTCGCTCTGTACCTGGCTGAGAATCTGTTTTTTCCATGAAGGTCCTAGGTTCTGAAAGTCTCTGGATATCAGGTCTTTGTAAGGAGACCAGAACTTTACTTGAAACTCTTCGCTATTGAATACATTTTGTGCAAGTTGCCCGATTGGTGTGTTTTGATGATTCTTCTGTTCTTCTTCAACGAGTTTTTCCCAGGAAGATTTTAAGGATTTGTTTTCGGAAAGAAGTTTCGCTTTTAGTGATGGGTTGGTGATAGATTCATAGACGTTTTTGTTAAAGCGTAACGATCGCATTGACTTGAAAAAGTCTTTGTAATATTTAGAGAATTCGTCTTTTAGGGCTGCTGCTGTGAGAATATAGGCTGTATCTTCTTTCAAAATGATGACGTGCATCATTCGTATCTCTCCCCATTCTGTTTTTGCATCGACTTGTGAAAGGCTTGCAGTTCCTGCTTGAGTGCGAATTGTTCCTAGGTCTTTCCAGTCGGATCCCTGGGCATCGTTGATGCTCTTTATGGTCTTTAAGTACTCTTTTAAATTGCCGCTATGTTTTTCTGTTCCCAGATTGATGGATGGGGGGAAGTCAGTGTTGCTTTGACCAACAACCATAATTTTTACACTTGGTGGGAGGGCTTGCGGGTCGGCGAGATGCCAGCTGTCAGGAGGATTAAAAATTACAGCGCCGGGTTCTTGGGCTGTTTGGATGTAATCACTTTCAAAAGATTCTGCTGATAAGGTGTTTGAGGGGGGAATACAAGTCATAAAGGAAACGACTGATAGGGTGATTGTGCTAATGATGTTCATGTGTTTTGCCTTCTTATGTATTGATAATGGAATTGCGACAAATAGAATTAACATCATTCGTTTTTTTTTGCAAAATTATTCGTGACTATATTCAACTCGCATAAGATAAGACGGTAGTAATTCAGTGGTAAGAAATTCTTTTTACTTGAAAAATTAAGTCAATTAAGCAATAAACTGTATTTTGTAGGTCTTCTAAACATTAAGAACTTACATTGAAGAAACTTTGTGGGAAAAAAAACTTCCCTTTCATATTTGTTGAACGAGAGTATACTTCATGGAAAAGAAAGATTCTAAAGACGATAAGATCAAGCAAATTTGTGACAGCCTTCGTAGGGAAACTTTAGAGCCTGCGAAACAAGAAGCTGAACAGATTATTCAAGAGGCGAAAGGCAAAGCTGCACAGATCATTGCAGAAGCTGAAGAACAAGCTGAACGTTTGCATGCTCATGCGCGTGCCGATATCGAACAAGAGAAAAATGTATTTCAATCCTCACTAGCACAAGCTGCAAAGCAAAGCCTTGAGTCATTGAGACAGAGTGTCGAGACAAAACTGTTCAATGAAGAGTTAGATGCTATTATTCAAGAGGTGAGTGCAAAGCCTAGCGTAGTTTCCGACCTCATTAAGGTGATCATTCAAGCAATTGAGAAAGAAGGGATCGAAGCAAACTTCGAGCTGATTATCCCACAAAATGTCTCTGCTGAGGAGATCAGCGCACTCCTCGGAGAACAGATCATGCAAAAACTCGAAGATAATAAAATCTCCATCGGGCATTTCAATGGGGGAGCACAAGTCAAGTTGGTAGGTAAAAATATGACTATTGATATTACCGACTCTACACTCAAAGAGCTGATGTCCAGCTATGTGAGAAAAGATTTTCGTAAGATGATATTTGCAAATTGAGTGAGCGTATGGCCACAAACTATTATTTTTTAGGATCCCTACTTCCTGATTTACAAATAGGGATCCCACCAGAAATTGATTTTAATGAACTTACATTTCTTTTCAGTACAAATCTTGAAAAATCCGATTTTGAAAAAGTACGGGTAATTAGGCGGTATTACGATATACAGAATATACGTTCTTTCTGGAGAAAGGAACCGCTTAGCTATCGGGGAAACCATGACAGCGTCGCTTTAGAAGATGCGTTACTCACACAAAGCGCTCTACCAGGGTATGTGTTTGAGTTCATGCAAAAATATGACTCAACAAAAGATCGACTTCATCACTTCGCTTTCCTACTTGCCTCTTACTTTAAAACGGAAATCGAACATGCTGATGGATTCCTCTTCGATTACCTTACTTTCCAAAGAGAATTGCGTCTTGTCCTCACAGCCCTACGATCAAAAAAACTAGGGCGTGATATTATGGTAGAGCTGCAATACGAGGACATTGATGATGAACTCGTTAGACAGATCATCGCTCAGAGAGACGCAAAGGATTACGACCCCCCAGAGCACTTTTCTGAATTGAAACCTCTATTCGATGAGCATAGCGAACAACCTCTAGAATTACACAAAGCACTCGTGGAATTTCAATTTCAGAAAGTAGACGAATTATTAGGTATCGATTTCTTCACGATCAACCGCATTTTAGCCTATATGGTTAAACTTATCTTCGTGGAGAAATGGTTAGAATTAGATAAGAAAAAAGGCATGCAACTTGTAGATACGATCGTGAAGGATGCAACATGACAGGATTAAGCACAGGAAGCGTCAAAGAGCGCGATATAACTGGCCAAGCAGTAGGAAGAGTGGTCAAAGCTTTTGGTAACCTCCTACAGGTGAAGTTCGAAGGAAATGTTCGCCAAGGGGAAGTAGCGATGGTTCAGCTTGATGGACTAGAACTCAAAGGTGAGGTGATCGAAATTATTGATGACGAGGTGAAAATTCAGGTTTTTGAAGATACCAACGGTGTAAAACTCAATACCCCCGTTAGGTTTTCTGGAAACCTCTTAGAAGCCGAACTTGGACCGGGGCTATTGACTTCTATTTTCGACGGCTTACAAAACCCTCTTGAAAAAGTCGCCGATGCGGCGGGATTGTTCCTGCCTCGTGGAATTTATCTCAATTCATTGGACAGAGAAAAGCACTGGAACTACGAGGCATCGGTAAAGGTTGATGATGTCGTCCAACGTGGCGATCAGCTTGGTTCTACAATGGAAGGGCGTTTTCATCACAATATAATGGTCCCTTTTACACTGTATGGATCCTATCGCATCACATGGGTGATTACTCCTGGATCCTATACAGTTGACACTGTCGTAGCTAAAGCTGTTGACGACCGGGGAGGTGAACATGAATTTACTATGGTTCAACTCTGGCCGATCAAAAATGCGATGCAGGAAGGGGAAAAGGTCAAGCCCACGAAAATGATGGATACGGGCTGTCGGATCATCGATACACAGCTACCGGTGATGAAAGGGGGAACATTTTGTACTCCTGGTCCATTTGGAGCAGGTAAAACCGTTCTTCAACATCACCTGTCAAAATATTCTTCTGTTGATATCGTGATTGTTTGTGCTTGTGGTGAGCGTGCTGGTGAAGTTGTTGAAGTTCTTCGTGAATTTCCTCACTTGATCGATCCACACTCCGGTGACACACTCATGACTCGTACGGTCATTATTTGTAATACTTCTTCAATGCCTGTTGCTGCTCGAGAGTCTTCGATCTACCTAGGTATGACGATTGCCGAATACTATCGCCAGATGGGACTCGATGTTCTTCTTCTCGCCGACTCGACATCGCGCTGGGCGCAGGCTCTTCGTGAGATGTCCGGACGTCTAGAAGAAATCCCTGGTGAAGAAGCGTTTCCAGCATATCTCGCTTCGCGGATTGCAGAATTCTACGAGCGGTCCGGTTGCTTATCATTAAAAGATGGAAAGGCTGGCTCTGTTACCCTAGGAGGTGCCGTCTCTCCGGCTGGTGGTAATTTCGAAGAACCTGTGACGCAAGCAACGCTTGCCGTTGTCGGTTGTTTCTTGGGGCTTTCTCGTGAACGATCAGACTCGCGTCGCTACCCTGCTATCGATCCGCTGATCTCCTGGTCTAAATATGTCGACCACGTAGGGAAAGAGCTGGAAAGTCAGATGGAAGGTTGGGGACCAACTGTTAAAAAAGCAGATAAAATCCTTAAAGAAGGTAACGAAATCGGTAAACGAATGGAAGTTGTCGGTGAAGAAGGGACAGCTATAGAAGATATGGTGGTCTACTTGAAAGCCGAGCTATACGACTTTAGTTACCTACAGCAGAATGCGTTCGATAAAGAAGATGCATACTGCCCACTAAAGCGGCAGATGCCATTATTCGGTCTTATTAAATCTGTTATTGATAAAGACTTCCACTTTGACACTCACGACCAAGCCCGGGAGTTTTTCTTGGGTCTACAAAACAGAGTGAAAAACATGAACTTCTTGCCGTTTGAAAGTGACGAATATCGGCAAACGTTTACAGGAATAAAAAATATTATTGAATCTGGAAAGTTGTAAGAGAGCACCATTATGAAAAGGGTTTACGAACGAATTAAAGATATGCGGGGAAACCTAATCACTGTCAGCGCTCAGGGAGTTGGTCTAAAAGAGCTCGCAAGAGTGGATCTACGGGATGGACGTAGCATTTATGCTTCTGTTTTGCGTATTGACGGTGATGAAGTGACCTTACAGGTTTTCGAGAATACGCGAGGGATCTCGACGGGTGACAAGGTGACATTCCTTTCTAGGGAAATGCAAGCTGTTTACGGTGATGCATTGCTCGGAAGACGTCTTAGTGGTGCGGGCGAACCCATCGATGGCGGACCAGAAATCGTTGGAGATTCTGTCAATATCGGGATGCCTTCATTTAATCCGACAAGAAGAATTGTTCCTAAAGAACTTGTGAGAACAAACATTCCTATGATCGATGTGTTCAACTGCTTGGTAAAGTCGCAAAAAATACCGATTTTCTCCATTCCCGGTGAACCTTATAATCCTCTTCTGATGCGTATCGCGAACCAGACTGATGCCGATGTTGTAGTGATTGGCGGGATGGGGCTCACATTTAACGACTACCAGTCATTTATCGATAATGCTGAACAAGCAGGATCGCTGAATAAAACAGTGATGTTTGTTCATCGTGCTACAGACCCTGCTGTGGAATGCGTGCTTGTGCCAGACATGGCTCTTGCTTCCGCGGAGAAATTTGCTGTAAACGGTAAGGACGTCCTCGTCCTATTGACGGACATGACCGCTTTTGCCGATTCGATCAAAGAGATTGCCATTACGATGGACCAGGTTCCTTCCAACAGAGGTTACCCAGGGTCTCTCTATTCTGATTTAGCATCGCGTTACGAAAAAGCTGTCTCTATTGAGGGAAGCGGTTCGATTACTATTATCACTGTGACAACGATGCCTGGTGATGATGTTACGCACCCTATTCCTGATAACACAGGGTACATTACCGAAGGTCAGTTTTATCTACACGGCGGAAGGATCGATCCTTTCGGTTCACTCTCTCGTTTAAAGCAAAACGTGATTGGTAAGACTACACGTGAAGACCACGGCGACCTTGCAAACGCGATGATCCGCTTATATGCCGAATCGAAAAAGGCTCGTGAACGGCAGGGAATGGGATTCAAATTGTCGAAGTGGGACGAAAAACTTCTAGCCTATTCGCACCGTTTTGAGGCGAGAATGATGAATCTAGAAGTTAACTACACCCTCGAAGAGGCATTAGACCTCGGTTGGCAGACGCTATCAGAATGCTTTTCGCATAATGAAGTAGGGATCAAAGAATCTATGATTGAAAAATATTGGTCACAAGTTGCTGAGGCCACTGTATAACAAAAAGAGGCCGATGTGGCTGAGATAAAACTTACAAAAAACGAGCTACGAGCGCAGCAGAAAAAGCTGGGGCAATTGGACAAGTACCTCCCCACCCTACAGCTTAAAAAAGCGATGCTTCAGTTAGAAGTGAACGAAGCGAGAGCTGAAATCGACGGATTACGAAAGCAGTACAAGCAAGTGCGAAATTTTGTCGATGAATTCAGCCCTTTGCTTTCCGATACCGAATCCATCGATCTTCAAGATGCTGCAAATATTATCCATGTCAAAAAGCGATTTGAGAATATTGCAGGGGTAGAAGTTCCTTATTTTGACGGAATAGAGTTTGCACATTTCAGTTACATGCTTTTCGAAGCACCTCCATGGGTAGATGGTGCTATTTTGGGGTTGCGTAAAGTTGCTGAGTCACAAGCTGCAGTTTTAGTCGCCGAAGAGAAAAAAACGGCTCTTGAAAAAGAACTTCGTGAGGTCTCTATAAGGGTGAACTTATTCGAAAAAATCCTCATCCCTCGCTGTAAGGCCAATATCAAAAAAATTAAAGTATTCCTCGGTGACCAAGAGCTGAGTGCCGTCTCACAAGCTAAAGTTGCAAAAGGTAAGATCGAAGCGAATAAAGAAAAAAAACGGCGCCAGATACAAATTGAGTTGGAGGCTGCCAATGCGTGTTGATCTTAGAAAATATTTGTTTGTGGGTGTAAATAGT
>JAJFMC010000165.1 GCA_021772365.1 Chlamydiota bacterium | reverse complement strand
ATTCAAAAATGTCAGCAAAACCACCCTGTGCTTCGTTTCTTGTTTTTAGTTTAGCTAAATTATTTCTGGTAAATTTCCCAATAGCTGCCCTCAATTTCGGAACATCCCAACCTACATCTTGGAATGGCATTATCAAAGCTTCAAAACCACAGCTACCATTTGGACTTGTATGGTAGAATTTATACTCTTTTTTAATATGATTCAGGAACAATTGATTCAGTGTTTGAGCTTGAATATACCCCATAACACCCATTTGCCCAAAAAACCTTTCTGGATTTTTTGTATAATCAGTTACGACGCGACGTAAAAAAACCACACGTCCATCAAGTGGAATTCTCTCACAGTCAAGTATTCCTTGAATTTTTTGTAGGAATTCCGCAGCCAAATTAGTCTTTAACTTATCTGGAATTTCGAGTGAACGATCATCTTCAGATGAAAGTTTAGGTGGATTGACAAGTGTTTGCACAAGACTAGTTTGTGAAGATCCATAAAACGCAAAAGAAGACATAGTATTCCCTCTTTAAAAGGTTGATAAAAAAGATTAGGTTTAAACTATAACGGTATTTTATGAAAAGGTCAATCGTTATTTTTTAGTTATAAAGTTCTTAGTATACAGATCGTGATTTAAAATTTAGGATTTTGCGTTTGAAAAAGCATCGTATCAGGGCTGCAAGTCTGTACAAAAAAAATTGACAACATTTCAATTTTAATCTATCAATGAACGTTTACCCTTAGATCATCAATTTAATGGAAAGGACCATCTCCCATGCAACAGCTAAAAGACCAACTCCTTACGATCCTGAGACATGTGGGAACAGATATCGATACTTTCCGAAGGGTTACTGATAAACTTTCAACAATCCTCGCTCAAGAAACCTCTTTACTGTTAAAGAGCGACGCACACCCCATACAAACCCCGGTTACTGAAATGGTGGGAACCAGGTGTACAGAAAATGTTGTTCTCATCCCAATCCTTCGATCTGGACTAGCGATGCTCCCTGCATTTCAAACTTTTTTTGAAAAGTCTAAAGTGGGTATAGTAGGTTATTACCGTGATAAAACAACAGCCAAAGCAATTAACTATTACGAAAATCTTCCCCCCATTACGAATGAGGATAGATTAATCATCATCGACCCCATGCTGGCAACGGGAGGAACAGCTTGTAGTGTAGTAGAACTCCTGCTACAACACAATGTTCCAGAGGAAAAAATTATTTTTACCGGTGTCCTAGCCTCTCCGGAAGGGAAACGACATTTAGAGTTTACATATCCAAAAGTGAACATTATTCTCGGTGCTGTTGATAAACATTTAAACCATGTGAAATACATCGTTCCTGGCATCGGAGATTTCGGTGATCGTTATTTCGGAACTGTTTGATATACCTGTACTGCTCGCACTTCAATGTAAGAATTTTGCCAAAGTCGGCGCCCTAGATTACTCGGCAGGGAAATTGCCAATAGCCATCTATGGGTGATTTTCATGCTGAGCAAGATCGGGATGGCGGCGCAGGAAAAATTCTCAGATTGAAGTGAGAACAGTATATACCGAAGTGAACACAAAAATTGGTTGGGTATACTTCGGTATAATTAAGCTTTGACCATTTTCAAATTCACTGTCTTTGGCCGAACAACACCCTCAGACGACCCAAATAAATATGCTGTGTGACTTGAAAGCATCAGAAACTCGTGAAAGGTTATACGGTTAAATGATTCGCTACTTTTGTGAATTTTTTTGAACACACACGATAACCCATATCTTACACCGGAAATCGCTGTGTCAAAAATTTCTTTTACAACGTTGATTATAAATTCTAACCGAACAGTAAACTTTTCGAAAACATTCATTTTTTCTACAACTTTATACTTGAAATTCCCAAGCCCATGTACACCTTGATTATCTAAAGCATCTCGTAAATCAGTCGAAGACCCGGGTTTAAAAATCCCTTTTACAGCCAACCAAGTCATCTTTCCCGATACAGTCAAGTCTCTAATATGTGCTGCAGACCATTCATTCAAAATTTTTGATTTCCCTAAAAAAACCGCTGATAAAAATGAAGAAAAAATTGTAGCAGCAACCTTAATGACGGTCTGTGTTCCATCTGTAATCGTTGATAATGTATAGTATGCTCTCAGTGAAAAACTTTCACCAAAACCAATCTGCTTCTCAATTTGCATAATCGATTATCCTTGTTAATAAGGAGGCCACTATAGGAAATCTATGTTAATGTTTAATTAAGATGAGGGAATTGTGTTTTTTTGATCGTAGCTTCCAGTTGTGAATGAAAACCCGCAAGCGTAAGTCCTCCACCGGAGTGAATGACAAGAATATTCCCCTTTACCTCCTCACTAGTCATCATTTTTTTGAATTCTGACAACAACTTACCTGTATAAATAGGATCCAGAAGAACGCCTTCTTGCCTGGCGAAGATAAGAATGTCCATAAAGCCTTTTTTTGTGGAAGAACCGAATGAGGAAGCTTCAGTAGGACGATGCAACAAATATCTTGGTTGAATACAGCATGTTCCTCCAACAAAAGTCTCTAATGCTGTTGCCATTATACGAAACTGACTCTCAAATTCCGCCTCAGATTGTGCAAGTAGGACCACATGAACAACAGCATTACTTTTGCAATAAGCTAAACCTAGTATTAAAGCGATAGCCTGCAGTCCTGTTCCCGCATCTATAAAGATATGGTCAAACTCCAACCCCAAGTCCTGCTCATTACGCAACACGTCTAATGGGAGTGACAGAGCACCTGGTAAAGACTCTTCTAAAAAAGCACCCTCGGGAATAATGAAGGAACCTTCTTCTTGCCCATATTTCTCAGCAACCTCTTCAACTTGCCCCCACATGCCACGGTCAATGATAATCACATCGTCCGGTGGAACCAGCAACCTAGTAAATAGATAATTACCAAGAAGCGCATCCGTTCCTGGTTTCCTTAATAATAAGATCGGACGGATGCCATTTTCAATGAGCACCTGCGAAAGCCCCAGGACATTGTTGGAAAATGCCCCTCCTATCACAACGGCTTTCCTTACCCCTCTTTCCAGAAGTTGTGGGATAAGCGAGCTATATTTACGAAGTTTTGACCCCGAAACCCCAAAACTTAACTCATCATCCCTTTTAAGGTACACTTGTGCATGTTCTGAAGTCA
>JAJFMC010000164.1 GCA_021772365.1 Chlamydiota bacterium | reverse complement strand
TTCGGTTATGCCGACCAGATGAAATTTCTTCTGAATAGAATAAAAGGGCATGAAGAAGAAGCTATCTTCTTCTTCGACGAAATCCACGTCGCTGCACAAGAAAAAAAATTCACAGACTATCTCAAACAGGAACTCAATCGTGGGCGCCTCCACTGTATCGCAGCGACTACCACTGAAGAGTATCAAAAGACAATTCTTAAGGATAAGGCTTTTGATCGCCGTTTTGAAAAAATTCATGTGTCTGACATGGATGATGTGAATGTTAAGGAAGTCTTACAGTCAATTGTCAGAGAAACAACGAAGTGCGTGTTTGTTGATGATAAGGTGATCGACCTGATTATTGAAAAAACAAACGCTATTATGAAGGGTGAAAAATCCGCGAAAAGTAATGAGGATGAGAGCAAGCAAAAGAAGAGTAATCACCATCACCAGCCTTGGTTTTCTGTTCAAGTTCTAACCAGTGCTATGAATAAAGTTGCATCCTCAGTAGATTCTCAGTACGTTCCACCAGCATTAACACAGAAGAAGTCATTGTTAAAAAGCCTTCAACTCTCCCTCAATGCAAACAGTGATTTTCGATTGACAACCGAAGAGGGAAGAAAGAAATTAAGAGAAATCCGTACTGTCGAAAAGGGAATTGCTCAAGACGAAAAAAAATTAAAAATAAAAAAAATACAAATCGAAGCTTTTAAAACCCTTAGACAGGACCTGCAAAATCGTCACCATGGACTGAAAAAAGGGGCAACGAAAGTTTTGAAGGCTAAAGGTAAAAAGAGAGATGAAGGCTTGAAAAATTTTTATGGGGAGTATGAGTTTCTCATCCCACAGCTTTCCAAGGTTCTCAACGATTTGAAAAAAGAAATTAACGATCAGAATTTTAAAATCGTTGTCGATGAAACTTTAGTTGATGAAGTGATCAAGCAGCTTATCGAGAACGAAAAAAAAGAAAGTCTTTCAAAATAATTTAAGGAGTTATCAAGGATGATAGACCCAAAATATACAACACCTCAAACATTTGTAGCAATGCAGGATGATGACCCTGCAAATAGATTTCAAGAGAGCCTGTCATCTTCAATGAACACAAAACCTGAGGATTCGCATCTCTACGATAGTACCAGTGATGTGCAATCGATAGACGTTACTGAGGAAAAGGACCTTACCGCAGATAACATACCCGTTAATGTGATCACACTTCATAGCCTTTTTTTGAGGTGTTTTCCACTTACCGCACGTTTAGCAACCTCTCCCGAAGATGCACTTGAATCACTGAAATCTATTAAATACCCTACTGAAAAGTTCGGGTTCGTTCCGCTGTTTACAGACTTTCTAGATGCTGAAAAAAAGAACAAAAGCATTTACTCTCAGCTTTGGGTCCACATTCCACAACGCTTTTCTCCTATAAAAGAAGAGTTCTATTTGAACTTCCGAATCGACAGAGCTCCGTTTTATTCGCAATACTTACCTGATTCAACAAGCGCGGAAACGTTCAACTATCTTTCTGTTTACGAAGATGAAGAATCAAAACCTTTTATTTACTTGCGGCTAGGGAATAATGGGGAAATTCTTTGGCTAAGTAAGGGTGATAAATTAAGGGGGGGGGCAGTTAAAAAATTATGCTTGAATATGTTGAGTAAAATCCCCCTTATTCCCACATCCTATTTGTTCGACACAGCGACAATATCACTGAGAGTGAAAGGACGGAGTTCACAAAAGGTGGAAAAAGTATTTCTATCAATGATCCTCTCTCTATCCTCAGAGAATGGAGAGTCCTGGTACGGGCGAAGCGGCTTCTCTCCAGTCAAATGCAAAAAACTAGAGATCAAGGGAGATACCGTTTCTCAAGATCCACCCCTCTACTATCAAGCTGTAGAAAAATTAAGAGGAATACGGTTTCAAACACTAAAAAACCTGTTTGCTAGATACCACATCCGTCTCCGCTTTCTGAGTTCCTGTATCAAAGCAGGTACCAATCCGACACTACACGAAATTTTTAAAACAGTACATGGGCAAACAAGGCATTATCCAAATGATAGTGCAGAGGCTGTTATTGCTGAAACAAAACTCTTCCAGTTGTATGATTTTTTTCTTAACTCTAAAACCTTGAGAACGCCAACCTCATTCAAAGCGATGAGCCTTTACTATCTGGCTCTGGAAACTTTAAAATGTCACACTATTTGGCAAAGAGGGTTTATGAAAGATTCCGTTTCATCGAGCTATGCGCGGTTCTTGCAATTTCCACATAACCCTTTTGATGAAACGATGGACCTAGTTGCTTCAAAACGACCTCTGAAATGGCAACTCCCAGATTAACACTGTGGGCTAAATATCTTGTTATTTTAACAGTCTGTATGGCATGATTTTTCAAGATAGACTTATGAGGGAATTGCAAAAATAGTTGAAGCTGTTTTCTAGAAAATTTTTTTGGCTCGCAAGGGACGGAGTTCGTAGCCAACCATGCGTTGTTTGCAAGAACGAGCCCGAAGCGAGGCGGGAAAAGGCCTAGAAATCAGCCCAAATATTTTTGCAATTCCCTCTTATATTAAATTAACAACCGTAGCTCTCTATGAATCAGAGTAAGATTCATGGAGGTATACACGAAACAACTAGAAGAGGATGATATCTATGTCACTAGCATTCGCTGCCGTGTTTGCATGTGGTTTCCTTGCGATTGGATACGGAATCTGGGCGATTAAATCCCTAATGTCTCTCGGTACTGGTACCAAAGAGATGCAGGAAATCGCCGGAGCTATCCAAGAAGGAGCACGTGCTTACTTAAACAGACAATATACCGTTATTACTATTGTTGGAATCGTTATTTTTGCTTTATTGTTCTGGGTCTTAGGACTCTCTGTTGCAATCGCCTTTTTGATAGGAGCATTTCTGTCCGGACTTGCAGGATATGTCGGAATGCACATTTCTGTTCGCGCTAATGTCCGTGTGGCTGAAGCTGCAAGGTCAGGATTGGAGAGCGGTCTACAAGTTGCTTTTAAGTCAGGGGCTGTTACAGGTATGCTCGTTGTAGGCTTAGGACTTCTCGGGTTAAGCGGCTACTATTTCACACTTAAATCCATGGGTGCTGAGGGTAGAGAACTGCTAGAACCTCTCGTTGCTTTGGGATTTGGAGCCTCTTTGATTTCTATATTTGCTCGTTTGGGTGGAGGAATCTTCACTAAAGGGGCTGACGTCGGTGCAGACCTCGTCGGTAAGATAGAAGCGGGTATCCCTGAAGATGACCCAAGAAACCCTGCCGTTATCGCTGACAACGTAGGTGACAACGTGGGTGACTGCGCTGGAATGGCTGCCGACCTTTTTGAGACATATGTTGTCACTATTGTCGGCACAATGTTACTTGCCGGTATCTTTTTCACAGGCGAATTACAAGAAACCATGATGTTTTACCCACTAGCAATTTGCGCTATATGCATCGTTGCTTCCATCATCGGAACTTTTTTTGTAAAACTAGGTAAGAGTAAAGATATCATGGCAGCCCTATACAAAGGTTCTATAGCCACTGCGATAATCGGAGCTATCGGTATCGGAATCCTCACGGATCAACTAATTGGATTCGACTACGTTTTTAAAACGAGCGATATGGAATTTACAGGGTTGAACCTGTTCTACTGTTGCCTAACAGGGCTATTTGTAACAGGGATGATCATGTGGATCACAGAGTACTACACCCTTACAAAATACCGCCCCGTGAAAAGTATTGCTCAAGCTTCAACTACAGGACACGGTACGAATATTATCCAGGGAATTGCTATTTCCATGGAAGCAACAGCTTTGCCTGTTATCGTTGTTTGTGCGGGGATCCTTATTTCTTATCTCAACGGACACCTCTATGGTTTGGCAATAGCGGCAACAACGATGTTAGCCCTAGCTGGTATGATTACTGCACTAGATGCCTACGGACCGGTTACAGATAATGCCGGTGGTATTGCTGAAATGGCAAACCTTCCTTCGGATGTAAGAAAAGTAACTGACGAGCTCGATGCCGTCGGAAATACAACGAAAGCCGTAACAAAAGGTTATGCAATAGCTTCTGCTGGACTAGCAGCCCTTGTACTTTTTTCTGCTTTCGTAGAAGACTTACAGCACTACTTTCCTGATATAGCAGTTAAATTTGAACTCCAAAATGCTTTTGTGGTGGTTGGACTCTTTATCGGTGGTTTACTTCCCTACCTTTTCGGTGCAATGGGAATGATGGCCGTCGGACGTGCAGCTGGATCTGTTGTCGTTGAAGTTCGTAGACAGTTCAAGGAAATTAAAGGTATCATGGAAGGAACAGCAAAGCCTGACTACAGCCGTGCTGTCGATTTGTTGACAAAGGCAGCTATCAAAGAAATGATTGCCCCATCACTATTGCCTGTATTGGCACCTGTTGTTGTCTATTTTGTTATTTTTTGGATAGCTGGACAAGAACAAGCGTTTGCCACTGTCGGAGCGATGCTTCTCGGTGTCGTCGTTACCGGTCTGTTCGTTGGTTTGTCAATGACCTCAGGTGGAGGAGCATGGGACAATGCTAAGAAACTTATAGAAGAGGGACATCATGGTGGTAAAGGGTCTGAAGCTCATAAAGCTGCTATAACAGGCGATACTGTCGGTGATCCGTATAAAGACACTGCTGGTCCTGCAATTAACCCAATGATCAAAATCATCAATATTGTCGCATTATTGCTTTTAGCTGTGTTGGCAAATGGTGTTGTCTAAGTACTACCCTTTAAACCCTCAATCATTCTGGTTGAGGGTTTTTAAGTTTCCCTTTTACCGCTTCCGAAGCTCAAATTGTCTGCTGCTTTATCCCAGGTTACACCCCAATGTTATTGAACCACGCCATTTTTTCTGAAAAATCTTAATTATTTTCATTCAATGGCAATCGGAGTCCGAGGTTAACAACTTCCCTCCCTGCCGAGAGGTCCTTAAATGGACGGCATTGCGGGAACAGGTGCACTTGTTTGGGTGTATAAATAAAAAAAACAATTACTTGTTTTTTCTTCCAGTTAAAGTTTGGTAAAGTTGTTTTATAAAGTCTTAGTCTATTTCGATGTCAAAAAAAACTAGATTTAAAGATTTATTCGTGTTAAGATATCACCGTTATTTTGATTCAAGTGTGAATGAAATCTACAAAAATTAAGTGATTCATTTATAATAGATGGATAACATGTTCAGAGCGCAGCTTTAACGCTGGCTGAATCCACTTACACCGTTATCATATTCAAGCTCTTGCCACAAGAGGAGGATGAAGTTTTATCAAACGTATTGAGATCTTATATAATGATTTGAATACTAGGGGTTACTAGATGACTATTAAATCTACAGCGAAAGAACAAAATTTGGACGGCTCAAAGCTCTATAAATGGTATACTTCACCTGACGGAGAGGTGCTGTTCGGCACTTCACCTCCCGATGAGAGTAAGTTACATCTATACCTGTCTGCTCATACAAAAAAATCCAGCACCCCACCTAGACTCTTATTGAATAAAGGGGTTACCCATATTAAGGGCGATCAGATTTCTAAACTGCCTATATATGATGTCAACAAGAAGTGTGATTTTGATTTATGTTCGCCGACCACCTCAGAATATAGCTTAGGAAAATTTTTAAAAACAGTAGAAAGTAATATTCAATTAGCAGAAAAATTCTTTCAAGAGGTGGCCCTCAAAGACGAACACCTGTTAAAGTTGTTCATGGAGAAATTTCCTAAAACAGATTTACATATGCATCTTGACGGAAGCATTCACAGCCGGCAACTTCTCAATATGGCGGTAATAGCAGATCTATATTGCCGCGTAATGGATGATTATTTTGAATTTGGTACTCAGAAAGAATTTAGAGATGCAGCTGTTGATGAAACGAACTCATTTGAATCCACATTTATGGCAAACAAAATTATTTCGGCACGTGAGCTTCAACAAGATACGGCCTTACGAGAAAAATTTTATGAGATTGTAAGTATGAGAGGGGTAAAAGGAGGGGGGAAGTCAGGCCATCATAAACACTTTTTTAAAGCTTTTAATACCCTTGAAAGTATAGCTAAACATATCCATTTAAAAGATAAACTGACTCTTTTACTCAGAAATACCAATGAACATGTTAGGTATCTCGAACCGAGCATTTGGTTTGAAAAAGATGAGATTCCAGTGGAATTTGAGATGAAATTTACTACTATTTACAATGAACAAGGATTGACCGTAGAAAGTGTTCAAGCTCTTCTCGATGACGATTCTTTAAAAAAATGGACAAATGGTTACGTTGCTAAAGTTAAAAAAATCCTCAATGAATGTAAAGCTGTCACAGATAATCGACTAATAGAAAAAGGGTTTTCTGAAAGTGACTTGTTTAACCTCAGTAACCCTCATGTAGTACGATTTATCATCGACAACGATAGAACCATTTCATCTCTTGCGACGGTCTTTGCTCATTTTGTAGGAAGTATGACTTTGGAGATGGAAGATGACAGAGTTGTAGGTAGTGGTTTTGCAGGAGAGGAGTATGATGATAATGCAATCAATCATTATGACGACCATATGAATATCATCAAGGTTTTAAAGCATCACTTTTCTGGGGCAAAATTATCCCTTCATGCTGGAGAGTTAAATCGACAGCTTTCACAAACAGAGGAACCACTGCAGACAAACGTTCGTAAGGCCGTTATGGCTGGAGCAGATAGAATTGGACATGGTGTCTCTGCTACAGATGATCCAAATTGGCTTAATCTTTTTGATGAAATGAAAAAACGTGATGTACATGTCGAATGTTGCTTGAAGTCTAATGAGAACGTATTAGGTATTACCAACGGAACACATCCAATTAGTTGGTTTATTTCAAAGGGAGTGTCTTTTTCTCTTTGTACCGATGATCAAGGAGTCAATAATAGCTCTCCTGCTTCAGAAATGTTACTTGCAGCTCAGCGATATAATACGAATAAAGACCATATAGTGAAAAAGGGGTGTAACCTAGGATACAAGCAACTAAAACGTTCTGTTATAAATTCTATAAGAAAATGTTTCTTGAACGGTGAATCGATTTATAAAAAACCTGGTAAGAAAGGCGAGTTAGTATTTGAAAGTGTTTTTCAAGGTGAGGGCTCATCGATATCCTCCTTACGTGATATTATCAGTTTGTGTTTAAATACATCCACAGGGAAGTGGAATAGTGATATTTTGAGCTTACTCACCAATGAGCAACAACTTTTTATAAAAAAATCCGAAAAAGCTCAAATGCAGCTAGAGATAGAAAAAGAGTTTATTTATTTTGAACAATTTGTTGTGCCGGGCTTGAAACAGTGCCTGTAGTAATTAGAGTCTAAAACTCCATTGCCTGAACATGAGCGACAGCGGATTCAGCTATTGCAGAAAGATTATACCCCCCTTCAAGAACCGATACGACCTTTCCGTCACAACATTTGTTGGCTAAGGCACATATTTTTTTAGTGAGTAGTGCAAAATCCTGAGTTTCTAAGTCAAATCCACCAATTGGGTCATCTTTGTGACCATCAAAGCCTGCAGATATCATAATCAGCTGAGGTTGAAATCTCTCCATAGCGGGGATCAACTGCTCGTCAATGGCTCGAATCACAGCTTTTCTTGAACCTCCTCCGCCAGGAATCGGTACGTTTAGTGTCGTACCCACTGCATCGCCATCACCTTTCTCATCTTGACTACCTGTTTGCGGGTAAATACCTTTCTGATGTGTGCTGAAGTAAAAGACAGAGGGATCCCTGTAAAAAATTTCTTGCGTGCCATTGCCATGGTGAACATCCCAGTCGACAATCAGAACACGTTCTACCCCATACATCTTTTGAGCGTATCGAGCTCCAAGTGCAACATTGTTGAATAGGCAAAATCCCATCCCCACTTCTTGGCAAGCATGATGGCCAGGGGGGCGGACGTTGCAAAATACACGCTTTACAATATCTTTCATGACAAGGTCCACGCCCGTAAACACACCACCAGAGGCTAGTTTTGCTATGGCATAAGACTTAGGGCAGATCTGGACATCTCCAGTACTTAAAGTTGAATACCCCCACATATTAGCCCAGGGTCTTTTGATTAAAATTTCTTGATATCAATCTATATTTTAGTTGTCATATCTATCTTAACCTAACGATGGAGATAGATATGTGTGCCAAAGGTGTAAAAAATGAATCATACAACGATGAATCAAGAGAATTAGATCT
>JAJFMC010000163.1 GCA_021772365.1 Chlamydiota bacterium | reverse complement strand
CTTTCCGTATCTATGGCTTCTTCGGAAGATTTTTTGTACGATTCGAACACTTTATCCAAATTTTCAAGTTCATTGAGGTAATATTCTTTTTCCGATCGAATGTTTTGTACCTCTTTTTTATAGCTTTCGTCATCCTTAAGCAACTCTTCGTTTCGGTTATTTACGTTTTTTAAGTCTTTTTGTAATTGCTCAACGGATTTTTCGAGAGTTTCCATCTCTTGGTATAAGAACTCCACCTCTTCAGAATCTTGTGGAGCTTCCTCAAGTACAGGTTCTTGCTCTTTGAACTCTTCCTTCTCTTCACTTTCTTCCAATTGCAAAAGCATAGAAAAAAAAACGAGAGCACCGGCAACAGAAAGAAATAGACCTACGGAAAAAGTCGACCATGGTGAGATCCAGGAAGAAAATAAAGTGGAAAAACTACAGATCACCAGGATCGGCAACAAATACAGCAAAAAGATAACGCTGACGAAATTGTGTCGTGAACGTATAGTATCCCACATATTTCTGTTTCGTCTTTTTAGGATGTCGCACGATTTTCGTTAAAATACAATCATGCGTAGTTATTCATGAACATTATAAATATACATGATTCCGGATTAAGACACACTTGCTCTTGATGCCTACATCAAAAAAAATCATAAATTAGTCATATGGAGGGAATTATACTCAAACAAGTTCAAGAAAAAGGTTAATCGTCGACAAGCTGCAACGATCTCCACCCCCAAAATAACATGGCTAAACTAAAGGTCAAGTACACATACCAATAATCACTGCTCCACTGCAGGGTCAACTTTCCATCCTTAGAGAAAAGGAGCAAGACAAGTCCAAATAGAAAGAATATAGACCCAGAAAGTAGCATCCCCATAGGGGTGACCATTCTACGAAGCTCTTCATTCGACGCAAGTGCTACTTTAGGAGAATCTACTTGTTGCAGCTGTGGATCTTGAGGAGGTTCTTGAAATGGAGAAGCATGGGTATGATTGTCAGTCTGTTCACCATCTAACTCGTAAGAAGGTTGAGGAGACTCTTCTTCAGAAGCCCCCTGACCCTCTCCTCCTGGAGTTGGGGTAGGGCTAAGATACACCCCGCAAAAAGGGCAATGCTCTTCACTGAAACCAACACGCCCTTCACAGTTCCAGCATAATTTTTTTTTCGTTATTGTCGTCATAATCAATAATTTTATTAGGTTTTAACAAAAAATATGAGATGGTGATACACTATAATATATAACACCTCTACATCTCGTATCTCTCATCTCCAGTTTTCTGGCAAGTGAAAATGATACGAAAGAAAAAAATAACGCCTGGTTTATGGTATCTCCAAACAAATTGATCAAAAAACTTATCACTCCTCTATTAATATTTTCACTTCTTACAGGATGTGCCAGTTATAAAATCCCCACGCGATGCATTGGGCCAAAACCAAAATATCGCGAGCGGGAGAATCCGACACGAGCTATCGCCCTGAAACACCCTCTTTACAACATCATCCCAAGGCATCGCTGTCAGGTTCGCTGGTACGACCTTCCTCACTGGATTACTTGGTCACTTTTCGGGAATGATGACGACGGAATTTTTGGCGAGGAGGTAACTGCAAAATACAAGCCCGAAATGCCCGTTTCTTCATGCAAGGCATTCAGGTGGTTTTGTCGTAATCCGTTTCATAATTTTACATTTTATGTCATTGGCTCGGCGTACCGGAAAAATGGCGAATTGGATATTTTACGCATCAATGGGCCACGTGTTTCCGCAGGGCATTATCGTTGTCCAGGAAAGACAAATTTCCCCTCTAAAAAATGTAGTTGTTTTTTCATAGCCTTCCACGGCGGAAAGCCTTTTGTCTCGCTGCGTATGATCCACTCGAAAACGAGGAAGACGGATATCTATTTTGGGTGGCGATCGAGGGGGAATTTTGGGATCAAATGTGTCCTTTTCGGCAAGAGGAAATCGTGATGTTTTTTCTTGAGAGGGAATTACAAAATTATTTGAAGCGGTATTCTAGAGAATTTTTTAGGCTCGCAAGGGGCGGAGTTCGCTGCAAACCAAGGCTGGTTTACAAGAACGAGCCCGAAGCGAGGCGGAAAAAGGCCTAGAAAACAGCCCAAATAATTTTGTAATTCCCTCTTGAGGGAGAAGTGAAGATGTAGTAACATTGGGATCCAATAAAGAAATATACCCTAACAATTTGAAAATTTGGGTATACCCATAACCTTGAGGAAAAAGAGTGATGGCAGATGCGCCCAAAAAATTTGACCTTGCTGTTTTAGGAAGCGGACCCGGTGGTTACCCTGCTGCAATTAAAGCGGCACAGATGGGGAAAAAGGTAGCTTTGATAGAACCTAGAGAGGTTGGCGGCACCTGCCTCAACAGAGGGTGCATCCCTTCAAAAGCACTGATCTCTAATGCCCTACTATGGAAAAAAGTACAACGAGCCGAAGAGTATGGGATTAGCATTGGAAACGCATCTTTCGACTTCGCCAAGATGAAAAACCGAAAAGATGATGTTGTCATCAAAGTACGTGACAGTTTAACAGGGCTGATAGCCTCTAACAACATCACCCTCGTTCGCGGCTATGGAAAATTCCTTTCCCCCAGAGAGATAAAGGTCAACGGCGAGGAAAACTGTATCATCCATGCCGACCAGACGATCATTGCTACCGGTTCAGAACCTCGCAATATGGCTTCATTTCCTTTCGATCACGAACGCATCCACGATTCCACTTCGATGCTAGAAATTACAGAGCTCCCGAAAAAAATCGCGATCATTGGTGGTGGTGTGATTGGCTGCGAGTTTGCCTCCCTCTACAACGCTTTTGACGTCGATGTCACGATATTAGAAATGCTTGATCGCATTATCCCTATGGAATGTACGAGTGTCAGTTCTACTCTCACCAAAGCGTTTAAGAAAAAAGGAATCAATATCCAGACAACCGTCATGGTTGAGAGCGTACGGAGAGAAGGTGATGGTGTAATCG
>JAJFMC010000162.1 GCA_021772365.1 Chlamydiota bacterium | reverse complement strand
AGCCTTAACTCCGTGAAGCCCAAATTTATAGGATAATGTAAACGGATGATATTCCAATTCGTTACCCCATGCCCTCAAAAATTGGGGAATGCGAAATGTAGTCAAAATAAGTTCAAATTATTTTTTCACGGGAATCCCTGTCTCTTCGACTTGCTCCTTAAGGTTTATAGGAATTTTTGCTAGCATAACTCCGAAAGATCGTAATAAAAACAATAACAACTAAATGAGGCACTATGCGCATTGAACTACAACCTGGATTTCAGGGAAAAATTATTGTTGAGAACTCAAAAAAAAAGTCTCTCTATGAACAAGATTGCACATCTGAAAAAGAAGTAGCTGAGTTTCTGAAAACGTATTCAAAATCGAAGCCAGGTTGGAGTGTCATGAATGGCGTTTTTTACCCACTCAGGACTGATAAGTTATCCGACTTTACTAAAGATTTATTTTTACCGACCTTTGTGAATCATGCATTAGAAATCAATAATATAGCACTAAGGATATTTGCTTCACTGTTTGCAATTGCTTTTGACTTGAGCACCCTCCCCATACGCTTTCTTGCTACCCCTTTCCGTGTGTTTTACAATTATCGCCATCCTGAAGAAACACATCCTTTATCAACACTCATTGAAAAGGAAAGTGATCAAACACCCTTCCGGGAAAATTATGTAACGATCAAATACGAAACCAGCAATGTAAAAATGAATGAACCTATAGAAAAAGAAGGACATGTTTTTCAAAATGCTAGCCAGGAAACAACTGATGGAACGACGTTTGTTGCATTAAAATCACAAGTTGGTGGAATAAAGTCCAATTTTACTGAGCTTAGGGTAAACCGAGATTACAACAGAATAGACGATGAATGGGATTCAAGTGGAAGCGTCACAACAAAATCACATCGTTCGAGTTTTACTTGTTCGTAGGGGCTAGATCACTAGACGGAATATCGTACGCTAAGTAGATTGACCTGGACCCCTATGCCCTTACGCGCAGCTGATGAAAAATTCAGAATGATATACTTGGCAATTTTTGTTGGGTTGAATGGCGATAAAGAGCTACAGGACTTATGTTTAAAGGCTATGTTAGAACAGTAATTCCCGTTTAAAAAATATTTTATCGTTAACTACTTAAATTCAATTGTTAACGTTTTACTTTTTAAGCTTTTCAGGTTTTTTTTCGTAATCTTTTAACGCGGAGAAACGGAGAAACGGAGACACGGGGGCGCGGAGAAGAAAATCAACTCTTATTTCACGGGAACAGCTGATGTTAGAAAATGCAAGTGGTGATGAAATAGACCAATTCCTATTATGCTTCGACAACATAAACGACGAACGTGCTTATTCTATGGAAAATTGTATCCTATTAAAGATCTAAATGTAGCCTGAACAAAAGAATTAAAAATACACTCGCATTGCGCTATTCTGACTTCCCCTATATAATACCTCACTATACCAAACAAAGGATTGACTTGTGAAGCACTCACCTAGACGACAGATTTGGATGATTATGATCATCGTCTTTCTTGGTTTTGTGGGCTTGTCAATGCCATATTTAATCTTTCCTGTCATATTTCTAAATCCTGAGTATTCTATTATTCCTGCTGAATGGACAATAGCAGACCGCAGCATCCTTTTGGGTATAACCCTTGCCGCCTACCCTATTGGACAGTTCATCGGCTCGCCTGTGCTTGGGGCATTATCCGATGATTATGGCCGTAGAAAGATAATGTCCAGCTCGTTGCTAGTTACTGGGGTATGCAGTGTATTAACGGGACTATCACTAGAGTGGAACTTTATTAGCTTACTAATTATTAGCCGATTTTTTGCCGGATTGATGGAAGGGAACATAGCTATAGCGCGAGCAATGGCTGCGGACATCAAAGAACTAAGCAAACATGACACCTTGGGCAAGGTGAATGCAGCCGCGTCTACAGCCTATATTATAGGTCCCCTGTTGGGTGGTCTGGTATCCGACCAAGAGATCTATTCAGGCTTTACGGTGTCGACACCTTTTTATTTGATCGCCGTTCTGTTTATTAGCCAGTCCTTCTTATCAAAATATTTAGTTGAAGGCCGTCCTAAGTCTATCCTTTCTGCACATCGGACATTTTACCAACGAATCAACATATTCCGAAGAGTCTCACTATTGTTTAAGGACCCTCAACTCAAATTTTATTTGATTACCACTACCATTTTCATTCTGTCTGTAGATATGTTTTTCGAATTTGGCCCAGCATTCCTTACTATGTTATGGAATGCATCTCCTTCGGACTTGGCTTTCTACAACGGTTTTCTCGCAATCTCGATTTCTATTGGTTCAGGTTACCTCACTGGAAAGCTAGCCACAAGGTACAGTAGTCGCCAGATGATTACTTCATCTATAATTGGCTATGCAGTGACTATAACACTGATTGCTTTGACGGGAAGTCACATGTTCATGCTTCTCTTCTATACGTTAATAGGATTCTGCATCGCTGTAGGTTCTACAATTCTTACTGTGCAAATCTCTGACTCTGCCACCGAAGATGTTCAAGGGGAGGTAATGGGAGTACAAACCTCTCTTCGTGTTCTTGGTGACGCTATCATTTGCCTTTTGGGAGGTGTCCTCCTTATATTTTCAGCAAAACTCATCATGTTTTTAGCTGCCTCGATTGCACTAATCGCCTTGCTCAGGTTTAAAAGATGTAAGGGAGAGGGAATGCAAATTCATAACGACCGTCGGCTGTAATCCTAACGAGTTCATATTTTTTCGCTAGTTCGCTAGGTTTACATTTTTGGCGCGATGATCAAATATAACCTTATTAGGGGTGTAAATTCTATTTCACCCCTTTTTACTTAAAACTTCTTTTTTTTATAAACGAGATTAGTTTATATTAAACGCAATTTAAAAATCAAACAGGACTTTTTTTTTCATGAACCCAAGTAATTATCTAAATATTCCGCAATATAACTTTGGAATGAGTGGGATTAATACAGCTAATCTTATCTACAAATCTGTGAAAACAATGAATTCTAACGCTATAATTGAATACGATCCAAGAAAAAAACATATTATTATTAAGAACTTGGCGAAAGTAACTGTTAAAAAACTTGGAGAAATACTTTATAACAAAGAGCAATCAGCTAAATATCATGGGTGGTACCCACAGGTTGAAGAGGAAAAAGATTTTAATGGAAATTTCTTAATTAAACTTTTTGCACGCTCTTCTCTTGGTGGTGATATGGAAAAATTATTCGGCTCCCCTAGATCTTTCTTCATGATGCCTACAGAATCGAGTCAGTCTCTTACCACTCCAAAAGAAAAAGTGAAAAAAAAGAAACCCTCTTATTATCTCCAACAAAAAAACCGGAAAGTATAACTAGGTTAACACCTTCCAAAACAATTCCACCAACTGAAGTGATTGTTGCTGCCGGACCAGGTGGTCATGCGTGGAATCGAAAATTAATTGAGAAGATGAGAAGTTCTCTTCAGAAAGATAAAACAATCACCTCTTTCACTGTTCTTGGAGATGGAGAACAGAACTTACCAATTGATAGTGTTATGAGTGCAATTAAAACAGCGAAAGCAAAAAATCTAGCGATTAGTTTGTATATCCAAACTCATGGAAAAGTAGAAGGTAAAGAACACCAACTGAGTTTTAGCGATGAGTTGATCTCTTCTCGGAAGTTATTCCAGAAAATAAAGAAGGTGCTTGGTGATGAATACCCCCTGTCCATCTTTATGACAGCGTGTTGTGGGGGCGCCGCTAGTAAAACAGCCGCCGATGAATTACCAAGAGGCTCCATATTCGTTGCTCTTACCAGGAAAGACTCTGTAGTTGGGAGGCGTGATGTTGAAGCATTTCTGAATCAAATGGCGTCAAATCCATCCTGGTATAATAGTGAAAAAATGCTTTATTCTTACTTAACGACCCTTAAAAATAGATATATTCCTCTTATCACATATACACCTAGCAGTCCTTTAGATTTAGAAAAAGTTCTCCTAAGTCAACTAGGCAAGTCATTGTCCAGTCTACAAAAAACTGAGGTCTGTGAACGTCTTCCCGATTCGATGCCAACTGCAGAAACATTGCAGTTCATTGAAAAAATCAAAAAATCTAAATCTCTACATGCATTTCCGGCTGTCGAATGGGGCAAAGCTTTGGCGGTGAGTTTGTCTATGAGTAAAAGTCTGGGCTTCAGAAATAATTTTGCTTCGGACATCCCCCAGTCCTCAAATGTAAAGACGCTTGCCCAAAGGGAATATTCTAAGCATTTTCCCATTATCAACATCCAAATTTAGATAATTATTTTATTTTTCTAATTGGGACTTCTTGCACACCCCAAGTACGTTCAATGTCGGTAGCAACATTAATCTTTCTGCAGTTGTGAATTGTTTGGAGAAGCTAAGACCCTGATTGCTACCCCAAACTTGTCGTAAACGGTCTTTTTTGCGCCC
>JAJFMC010000161.1 GCA_021772365.1 Chlamydiota bacterium | reverse complement strand
AAGCTCAAAAGTGGTAGCCTTAACTCCGTGAAGCCCAAATTTATAGGATAATGTAAACGGATGATATTCCAATTCGTTACCCCATGCCCTCAAAAATTGGGGAATGCGAAATGTAGTCAAAATAAGTTCAAATTATTTTTCACGGAAATCCCTGTATCAGTAGTATGGTCGTTGACGAAAAAATGAAAAGCGACCACATGCAAAAACAAGCCTTAGGAATAGACCCGTGGATGATCGAGTTTCGAAAAGATCTACCAGTTCTTCCTGAAGATCCTTTATCCAATGCTGAACCTGAAAAAATAGTTACCACACAACTTGTATGGGATGTCGAAGCTTCCGATTTCAAAAACAAAGTTCTGACCGCTAAAGCGACCTATACATATAATAACTTAGTCGATGGTAATAACAAACTCGTTCTCGATATCACTGAAGACCTCGAAATTAACTTTTCTGATGAACATTCGATTACCGTCAATGGTGACCCAGCAAGTTATAATGTAAGTCAAAAAGCCGCGCACAAACCCTACGCTCTAACAATTACTATTCCCTCGAAAAAAGGACTAGGAGAAGTCTCCATTGCATATAAAACCAGCCCTAAAGCATCGGGCATTTTCTGGGTCGATAAGCAGTATACAGAAGGCAAAGAACACCCTCTCCTCTATACTCTATTTGAAGCTACAGAAGGTGCAAGCGCTATCCCTGGACAGCACACTCCTCGTGTTCGCATATCTTATGAGATAAATGCTATGAGCGGCGATAAACAAATGATGGTACTCAGTAGCGTGAGTAACAATCCAAAAATACGCAACGACAAAGGCGTGTACAGTGGTTTGAGAATGAATAGAGCTGTTCCTCTCTACCTTGTCAGCCTACATGTAGGTAATTTCACCTTCAAACCCTACGAAGATGGTGTGACAGGTGTCTACTCAGAAGATGCTATGATTGACAAATCCTATGAAAATTTAAAACAGCTTCCCGCTTTCATGAAAGCCGCCGAAGAAGTATGCGGACCTTACAACTGGGGATCATACTGCCCGATTATCCTTTGTAATGCTTTCCCCTATATGGCCATGGAACACCCCTGCGCGAGTACCTGTGGAAAGGTAACGCTGGAACAGCTATGCGTTGTCCCTCACGAACTAGCTCACTCGTGGACAGGTAACGATATCACCAACTGCAACTGGCAGCAATTCTTTTGGAATGAAGGCTGGACTACTTTTGTCGAGTTTCTGATATGCGAAAAAATTTGGGGAACGGACTATGCATCGATGATTTTTATCTACACTATGCAAGAAACTCTTGAAGCGATGAATGAGTTCCGTGATAGTGATCCTGATGTCCTTAAACTTTGTAGCTCTGGAATAGCGAATGAGTTCACCAGAATCCCCTACGGAAAAGGTGCCCTCTTTTTCTTTATGCTGCAGGAAGTAATCGAAAAAAAAGAGTTCGCCCAATTTATTCAAGACTACATGAAAGTCTTTTATCAAAATACGATGTCGGATGAGCGATTCCTTGCCTTTCTTGAAGTATGGCTAGGCAAACGCATGCAAATCTCCGATTTTGACTCTTTCAAAGAGGAACATCAAATTAATGCATGGCTGTACGGTACAGAAATCCCTGACAACGCCCCGGAAATCAAGTCAGAGTTGTTGGTGGAAATCGATGAGCAGGCAAACAAGGCCCTGACAAATAAAACTGTTAGTAAACAAACGATCGAAAAGTGGGACATCTCCACACAGCTCACTTTCCTCAGCAGACTTGAAAGCAAAGCTACAAGTAAGCAGCTCATAGCCCTTGATGCTGTGATGGGATACACCAACACAGACTCCATTTCCCTCAAAGGAGAGTGGGCACTACTATGTGCCATGGCCTGTCATTTTACCGATGAGACGAAGAAATTGGTAGTCGATTATATCATCAATCGAAATAGTGTTCATGAAGCGAATAAGATTACGATGAACCTATGCAAATCTGTAGAAGGAACTGCCGTCGCTAATCGAATTCTGCATGAAGAGGAGGGCCGCTTATTCACCGTAACGAAAGACATCGTTACAAAGTGGGTAAAGGCTGCAAAAAATATCTCTTCTTAGAGGGAATTAGCTAGCATACACCTGTCGTTGTAATGCCCTGTCAGCACGGATGAATGGGGGTAAGAAAAAATCGCTTTAAAAATAAAATATTATTTTATAGTAACCCCTGTTTTTTTTCCAAAATAATAGACTTGAATATGCTACGTGGTTTATTTTTAATATCTTTATTTCTACCAGGAAGAAGTTACCAAATCCCTGGGTTTGGGTATAACCTAAACTTTCGGCTGATCGGGTTATTAAATAAAAGGATAATTCTATGAATTCATACTCAGCAAATGACGAAGTTGTGATTCTCGATTTCGAAACAACGGGTCTTTCATCCAGCTCAGACCGAATCATCGAGGTTGGTGCTGCTATTGTAGGACAGTACAGGATCAAAAGCACTTTTCAATCACTATGTAACCCAGGTTTATCAATCCCTTCGTTCATAACTTCACTCACCGGCATTACGAATACTATGGTTAGGAATCAACCTACTCCTGAAAATGTGATGAAAAAATTTCATAGGTATATCGGGAATCGACCTATTATTGCACACAATGCTTCTTTCGATTCTCGTTTTCTTCACTCTGAAATGTCAAGAATTGGTGTTTCAGTTGGAAATCCCATTCTTTGTTCAATGCTGCTTTCTAGGAGGTTACTTCCCGAGTG
>JAJFMC010000017.1 GCA_021772365.1 Chlamydiota bacterium | reverse complement strand
AACCTGTTTGAAAGATTTTGTATCGCTTTTCAAAATGGTATTGATTACGTCTTGGCAAGTTTTGTACACCGAACGAATGAAAGGGATTTGGTGGATGATGTAATCCCACGCTTTTATTACATAGTGGAAGAAAAATAGGCGAGCAAAAAAACCTAGCCCAACGGTCAAAAAGAATCGCGAAATTAATATCAGGACTTGACTAAACACATACTGAAGTTGTTCAGAACTGAGAAATAAGAAGTCTTGATCGAGGAGCCCATAGCGGTCGAGAAGAGATTGAACGATTTCAACAAAAGGGTCAGTGAGGAGATTGACCATGAAAACGACGATCACTAATGTAAGAGCAAGGGGGAGAAGGATGACGAGTCCAGTAATGAAATATTTTTTCATAGTCGATCCTATTTAGGACTTGATGTCCATGGTCTGTTTTTTTAACCTAAATTGCCAGAGTATACTTAACCAAATATTTGGATATAAACTGGCGTCTTCCTCTTCGTATGCCACACCTATATGTAGAGATGCAAGAAGATATTTTAATTGTACGGTCATCTGCTGCGTTTTCTTTTGTACTGTTTTTGTTTACCTCTATGACCGCGCCTTTTTTTAGATCTATGCTCTTCTTCGGGAATTTCAGAAAGTAAGTCCCACTTACTTTCAAGAGTGATGAAGTCGACATGACGGAGCATGACAGTTACGGAATCGCCGGATCGATACCCCGTGCCAGTTCGCCTACCCATGAGTTTCATTTCACGTTCGATAAACTCGAAATAGTCGTTCCCGATTTCAGATATATGGATGAATGACTCCATCATATAGGCGAGGATTTCTATCGTAATGCCCCAAGGTTTGACATTGGTGATGACAGCATCATATTCATATTGGGGATTGTCGTCATATATGCCTTTGATTAGGCGTAGCTTTTTGAGAAGTTTGACACTGGACTCTGCTCGTGAACTGATACGTTCCTGCTCGGAGCAGTGGGTGGTAATCAGTTCGAGCTGCTCTTGTTCCAATCCCTGATCAAATAAAGTGCGGTGAACAAGGATATCTGCATAACGGCGGATGGGGCTGGTAAAGTGGCAGTAATGGGTAAGGCTAAGACCGTAGTGACCGATATTCTCGGGTGAATAGACAGCCATACGCATACGGCGGATGTAGCATGCAGCAAGGTGCTGACCGTAGGGTGTTTCTACAGCTTCAGTAAAGAAATGTTGCAGCTCATCTTGTGTTGGAGCGTCTGGCAACTCGAACCCAAACGCACGTGCAAGGGCGACAAAATCCTTAAGATTTTCACTCGGAGGGGTTTCATGGACGCGGTAGGCAACGTGATGTTCTTCTTCTGACAGGTGGCGAGCGACGACTTCGTTAGCTTTTAACATAAACTCTTCCACAAGCTGGTGAGTGATGTCGTATTCGACGTATTCCGTTCTGTCAGGTAACCCCTCTTCGTCAACGATAACGATTAGTTCGGGGAGTGCTAGGTCGAGGCTGCCACGTTCAAAGCGTTTGTCTTTGAGAAGAAAACACAGTTTTTCCATGCGTTTTAGCAAGGTGTAGTGAGGGCTTTTCTTCTCTTTGTCTAATACTTGCTTTGCCTCTTCATAGGTGAAACGTTTACAGCTGCGGATGACGGATCGTGTAATGCGGTAATCGACAAGTTCTCCTTTTTTGTCGATCTCCATCAAGACGGATACCGTTAACCTGTTGACATTGGGACGTAAACTGCAGAGGTTGTTCGATAATTCTTTAGGAAGCATCGGGAGGCAATACCCTGGGAAATAAGTGGAGTTGCAGCGGGATTGTGCCTCTTTGTCCAAAGCTGAACCTGGACGTACGTAATGAGTGACATCGGCAATATGCACACCGAGATGGTAGTTACCATTTTTCTCTTTCGTGAGGGTAAGAGCATCATCGAAATCTTTAGCGGTATTCGGATCGATGGTAATACATTCTTGTTCACGGAAATCCTCGCGATCAACCATGTCTTTTTTCTTGACGATCTTGCCGAATTCTTGGGCTTCTTCGATGGCGATGATAGGGAAATCCCCACGCAACTCATACTCTTCAATTGCTGCTTTGATATCGCACTTGTGGTCGTCGATATGGCCTAGGTAGTGGGAAAAACGACAGACTGTTTCTGAATCTTTTGATCCCCAATCGACTACTTCCATAATGATTCGATCGCCGATTTTTATCGAGGAATCTGTACCAGGTTGAACGACCACCCTTTGGCTGAGCCCTAGGAGGGGAACGTAAGCAATAATCTCATTATGCTTGTCGATTTCGCGGATGATTCCTGCTATATGTGTGCGCCCTCGCTCAAGAATCCCCATAATCTTTCCTTCGGGACCTTTGTCGGAAATGGATTCGTGGTTGATGAGGACTTCGACTTTATCGCCATCGACAGCGTTTTGCGTAAGGTGTTTAGGAATAAAGATGTCTTCAGGGAAGATATTCGGCTCATCGGGTTCTACAAAGCCAAAACCTCTAGGGTGCATGCGTACAGTTCCCGAAATCGTGTCGCTATGAGCTTTTTTCCAACGGTAAGTATTGTTTTTGAAAGTGGCTTCACCATTTTTGATTAGGGAGCTGAGGACTTCAATAAATATTTTTCTGTGTTGCGGAGGGATGCATAGCTTGTCGATGAGTTCTTGTAGGGAGAGGGAGATGAAGCTTCGTCCCTTCATAAATTGTCTTGTTGTTTTGATTAGATTGTCAAAAAGCTTATCTGTTTTTGACTTTTTCGGAGATTTTACCATATAATATTCGTTTATTCGCCTGTGAATTTTTAATTCGATTCGTAAAGCCTTATGATAACATATAGTTTGGATTAACACACGGGGAAAGTATACTGATAGTGAATGAAGACTTGGTCGTGCCCGTTCCTTATTCTCAAATATTCAACTTTTTTGGGTATATATTTTAACAGAGCACAGGGTGTAAAAAGAGTATTTTGAGTAACCGTCAAATCCCCATGACTATACTAAAAAAACCTTTTAGTTGTTTTTTATAGGGTGGTTTTCTTTAATAATTTGTTTTGTAGTGTTTATTAGTGTTATGTTCTAGTATGGTTGTCTTTTAAATTCTAAATTCGAGGGGTAAAATGACTATTTCAGGTTCGAGTGCAATAAATACTTCAAACTATATTTATGATAAGAACCCAATCTCATATGGCAAGGGTAATGATTTTTTTCAAGCTCAAACTCACGGAATTCTTGAGCATGCTGTAAAAGTTATTGGAGATAATGTGGAAATGCAAAATGATCTCGAAAAGGTCTTTTTCACTCTTCTAGATTTCTTTTCGACGGAGCGTCAACGAATTGCTCAAAAGACAAAAACAGTAGATGCCGAGAAATTTGGTCGCCGAAGAGACTCTGTTGAAGGGGTAGAAGATGGGTATTCCTACACTGTCCTCTCACAAAAATACGAAGAATATGGTGGCCGAATGCTTGCGCTCATGCAGAGTAAATTATCGAAAATGCCTCATGATTTAAAAGGATTTAAGAAACCTTCTCTAAAAGAAACATCTAAATATATGGGGAGACTAAGCTCATTTGAAATAGAAGTGATGGATATTCAAAAACTAGTTGAAAAAGGGTGGCACAGGAATGTCGATATCCAAGAAATAGTAAAAGTTTGTGGTGACGCTCCCGATATCAAAGAAAAGATGAAGCGGCTCAAAACAAAAAGACCAGGGTTGTATAAGCAAGATAAAATGGTCTTCTTTCTTCAGGCTATCAATAATGCGTTCCCTTCGCCAAAATTGTTAAAGATTCCAGGACTAGAACCACGGTACATTGGTAAAATAGAAAACTTGAAATCTCACTGGGTATTAGCTACCACACGCATACAGATCGGTAACAAAATGTATGCTCTTTCGCAGTACTTAACCTATATGTACTTAAATCACAGGAGTGACCCGGTTGAGAGGATGTCTGGTAAATCTAAAATTACCACCATTCATCAAGATACTTTCTTAGTCGAGCCTACGCTAAAAGAAATTGCCAAAATTTTCAAAAGTGCTGTGGAGTGGGATAAAAGTGTAAATAGCCTTAAAGATCTTAAGTGTCGTGTCGGTTTGATGAGGTATATTTTTGCCCATGGAATGCCAACAAACCGAGGTAGTGCTGCTATTGGTGAGTGGTTCGAAAAGTCGATCTATCAGCATCATGGATATGAAGTGCCTCTTTCCGCTGATGGCACTGTCGACTTAGATGCTCTCACTTCAGATTCTTTATCAAGCTTTATGGAAAAGTATACCCAAACAAGTTAAGGTTTGGGTGGCAATCGGGGTCTACGGAGGGTCGTTAACTGCTGTTCTCTTGGGGTTAATGGAGAAGGCTTGATATATTGATCGCCATGTTGAAGGACAAACTTATCGACTTTTTGCTAAAGAAGTCGATCATAATGCTTTTGAGCTACCGGGATATCCATCTCATTCCACACATTTTTATATACCGATCGTGAATGAAGATTTGATCGCATATTTCCAGTCCCGTGCTCGGTCGCAATCTTCCTCACTACAACCCAATGCTGTCTATCTTTGAAAAAACTTATCTTTTTTGACTTTTTCGCAGATTTTCCCATATAATAGCTGTTTATTCATTAAAGTATGTTAAATCGACTCATACATTTCAAAGGGAACAGTTGAAATCCATGAAGTATAATCACAAAATTATAGAGCCTAAGTGGCAGAAAAATTGGTTGGAAAATAAAATATTCAAAGCTGAAGTCGACCCCTCAAAACAAAAATATTACGTTCTGGATATGTTTCCTTATCCTTCGGGGTCAGGTCTTCATGTGGGTCATGTCGAAGGATATACTGCTACGGATATCATCGCTCGTTACAAACGTCAGCGTGGGTTCAACGTCATGCATCCGATGGGGTGGGACAGTTTTGGGCTTCCTGCAGAGCAATACGCTATTAGAACCGGTACACATCCTGCTGAGACGACAGAAAAAAATATTGATAATTTCCGCAAGCAGCTGATGTCGTTAGGATTTAGTTATGATTGGGATCGTGAATATGCAACGAGTGATCCGAAACACTACAAGTGGACGCAGTGGATCTTCACAAAACTTTTCGAAAAGGGACTGGCCTATCAAGCGGAAATGCTCGTCAATTATTGCCCAGCTCTAGGAACAGTTCTCGCTAACGAAGAAGTTGAAGATGGTAAATCCATCGAAGGGGGACATCCTGTTGAAC
The DNA here is from genome assembly GCA_021772365.1 of Chlamydiota bacterium. Lineage (GTDB taxonomy): Bacteria > Chlamydiota > Chlamydiia > Chlamydiales > Criblamydiaceae > JAJFMC01. The sequence continues at coordinate 1,662 of JAJFMC010000017.1, read as the reverse complement.
GGCGCCCTCTCAAACAATGGGTCTTGAAAATTACCGAGTATGCCGAGCGCCTGTTGAAAGATTTAGATTTAATCGACTGGCCAGAAGGTTTGAAGAAACTACAGCGTAACTGGATAGGGCGAAGTGAGGGTGCAGACATCGATTTCATCCTCAAAGGGCACGATGATGTCATGCGTGTCTACACAACACGGCCGGACACTATTTTCGGGGTTACCTATATGGTGATCGCTCCGGAACACCCTCTCGTCGCTAAGATTACTACTGATGAGCAAAAGGCAGCTGTGGGCGCATATTGTAAAGAGGTCGCAACGAAGAGTGATCTCGACAGGACTGAGCTGAGCAAGGAAAAGACCGGTGTTTTTACCGGCGCCTATGCGATTAACCCTGCAAATGGTCAAGAGGTGGCTATCTGGATTTCCGACTACGTGTTGATGGGTTATGGCTCAGGAGCGATCATGGCTGTTCCTGGCCATGATGAGCGGGACTTTGAATTTGCCAAACTGTTTTCATTACCTATCGCTGTTGTCTATCAACCCGTACCGGAAAATCACCCCGATTTGATCCCTCCAGGGATGAGTACTGAAGAGGTCGTCGAAAAGGTTCTTGCCGGGGAAATGCAGTGGCCTGACGATACGACGTGTATTAATAGTGCGAATACCGATGTGTCACTCAATGGAATGATCGTTAAAGAAGCGAAAGAACGCATTATCCAGTGGTTGGTCGATAATAATTTGGGTGTTAGGGCTATCAACTACAAGCTTCGAGACTGGTTGTTTTCTAGGCAACGCTACTGGGGGGAACCATTCCCTATCCTTCACCTAGAAGATGGTACGCAGCGTGTATTAGGCTTGGATGAACTTGCCTTAACTCCTCCGGATATCGATGATTTCAGGCCCGCGGGTGATGGGCGTAGTCCATTGGCGAAGATGACTGATTGGGTAGAGGTTGTTGATGAAAAAACGGGTCAGCATGCCAGGCGTGAAACGGATACGATGCCTCAATGGGCTGGTTCCTGTTGGTATTATTTACGTTTCTTGGATCCACACAATGATGAAGAGGCGTGGAATCCCGACAAAGAGCAGTACTGGATGCCTGTGGACATGTATGTCGGAGGTGTTGAACATGCTGTCTTGCACCTTCTTTATGCGAGGTTTTGGCATAAGGTTTTATATGACTGCGGGTACGTTTCAACTGTAGAACCTTTTCAATCGCTTAGGAATCAAGGTCTAATCGTCTCACGCTCGTACCAGAATCAGGAAAATCATTACATTTCACCTGAAGAGGTTCGCGAGAAAGACGGCCAGTATATACATGGTGAAACCGGTGAGGTTCTTAGAAGTCAAATTGAGAAAATGTCTAAATCTAAACTCAATGGTGTCACCCCCGATGATATCATCGAAGAGTTCGGTGCCGATTCTTTACGCCTTTACGAAATGTTCATGGGGCCGCTAGAAAAAGAAAAAATCTGGAATACGGATGCTGTAACAGGATGTAGACGATTCCTTACGAGATTTTTTGATATGGCTACATCGGAGAAAGTAAGTGATGAAGATAGCGAACAGGGACTTAAGCTAGGGAATCGCTTAGTTTATGCAGTCACAAAAGACATTGAACAGTTACAGTTTAATACAGCAATTGCCAAAATGATGGAGTTTCTTAACG
>JAJFMC010000160.1 GCA_021772365.1 Chlamydiota bacterium | reverse complement strand
TTTATAGTGCTTTTCAAAGTTGGCTTTTGAGTTGCAAAAGAAAATATTGGTGGCGCTGTTGTCTAAAAACATGGCACTGATGGAAGAGCTGACAATGGTTTCTGGCGATTGAGTTGCCAAGATGATTTGACCATTGTTCTTTCTAAAGGTCGCAAGTATCTCTTTTAGCTTTTGTTTCCAGTAGTCATTATCCAGAATCTGCCAGCCTTCATCAAAGTAGATACTAACCCGACTGCCATCAAGTGATTCCTCAATACGGCGAACTAAATACATACACACCGCTGTCATCACGTTTTTAGGTTGATTCATAAGCTCAGTAAAATCAAAGCCCATTTTGGCAGAGCTTAAGTCAAGCTCATCCACTTCGTTGTCAAAAAGGTAGGCGTACTCACCGTCATTACGAATGCCATCGCCCTTCATCCATTTGTGCAGCCTGTCCCACCTTGGAAAATCAATGGGAAGTAAGCGCGTCACATTACTTAAGTTTCGATGTTCAAGTTGCAGAGAATCAAAGGCGTAATCCACACACTCTGAGATTGGTTTTTCAATACTCGAAGGTAACTCCTCTTCACTCCCCTCTTTAATCAGTTGGCCCATCCACTTCTTTAAGAATGAGCGATTTGTAGGTGAATCATTCAGCCAAAAAGGATTAAAATTGACATCGCCCGGGTGCTCTGGACTGATGATGCTGTAGACACCACCTGTGGCTCTGACATAAATTTCCAGCCCCCTATCTCTGTCAAAGAAAAAGCTACGACCACCATACCGACTCATTTGCGAATCCATGAACCCCATGAAAACGGTTTTACCTGAGCCATTGCCCCCTATGATAGTCGTATGACCAGGTGTTAAGTCATTTTTTTTGCCACTGCCTTTACTGTGGTAGTTAAAAAACATTGGCGTCTTTGACGGTGTTTCAATTAACGTCACTGCTGAGCCTAAATGATTTTTATTGCAATACCCCGTTCGATAGTTATGATGAGGACAAAAATCAACAAAATTTTGGCTGGTGATTAAGCTGGAACGAATAATGTATTTTTGATTGCCCGGCATTTGCGCCCAAAACATGGGTTCCATACCGATAGTCTCTTGGGTTGCCACCATCGCCACATCACTGTAAATTTTAATCACTTTGTTTACATTGTCTTGCAAGGTTTCAATATCATCGGCCATCAACATTAAAGTATTATGATGACTGCCCACCTTCAAGCGCTCAGAGGCTAAATCATCTTGGCAACGCTCCAATTGCTGCATTTGTGATAGTGACGCATCTTCTGCGTTTTGCATTTTGATTAAATGCCGTCCGATTTTCTTCTTGGCAATTTCAAGGGGCTCAATGGCAAAGCTGTTGGTATAAGAAAATTCACAGTCCAAATGCAGCAACTTATTTAACATAATTGAAAACGTATCGTCCCCGTAGGACTTCACCGACACCATGGCGCCAAAACGAGACTGGTTATGGGAGGATTTAAACTCTATGTACTCCCCCATAAATAATCGTTTCGTCGGTAAGTAGTTTGCTAAATTTCCCTCAGGGTATAAGCCCAGCACTTTTTCCCCCTCATCCACACATTTCATCATGGGACTGGCGAAGGTTGAAAACTTAAATTTAACAGGCTCTAACCCATTAACAAACAAACCATAGAAGCTGAGTAATTCTGAGTACCCCAGCGCATCATCTTGCTCACCCAGTAATCGTGGTTTAAACTTGGTGATGATGGCTTTAAACTGTTGGACGCATTTCTTCAGTCGTCCCACGGCAAGGCCTCGCGCTTCTTGGCGTGAGCTTTTTACCGCTTTATTACTGAGCGTTTGCAATAGGTTTAAGCCTTTACCAAATTTCCCTGAGCTAAACCCTTTATAGAGAATCGTAATGTACAAATCATTGGTGTATAAATTTGCTTGCGTGAATTGTTGGTGGTACTTAGTATCCACCTGTTTGCAAAACTCATCGTTAAATTCACCTTCAAGGTGCACTTGAAGTTTGCGACGGATGGTATGGGTATAAATACAAAATTCATCCCCCAACACACTCACGGCATGATGTAAGGTTCTACGGTAGCTGTTTAATTCATCGCCCGTGGTTGTATCAAATGAGACGCCGTCAACAAACAATGTGCAGCCCACTTGCCCATTTTTTAATTCAAAAACGGTGGGGGATATTAAATGGGTAAGGCCTAAATGTTTAGAGGCCCCCTCTTCTTTACTTGCAAGTGTGTGTGCTTCCATCATTCAAACCTTTTTCTAAAACGACTCATAACTTTGGCAGCCCCAAAGCTTTTTATTTTTTACAGCACCGATTGAGGCTCTTACCGAAATGATTCGAAAAATATGAGTGTCAATCTTACATAACACATACCCAATTAAATGAAAGGGTATGATTAAAATGAAGGCTAAAAAGTTATGGGTATTTATAAACGCTAGAAAGACCACCATCCCCTCAACCAAAGCATAATCATAATCCACGCCAAACAGTGTGGGTGGCCGCGTCAAAGCTTTAAAGACGATGGACAGTTGCAGTGCTTCATCCTTCACGGGTTAAGCTCCGTGTAACATGATTACAAGTGGGCCTGCGCCGAATAAAAAGCCAACCCCCACAATGGTTGATACCAACCAAATCTTATGGATTTTACCCGCCACCAATACACCATACCCAACACCCACAATGGCGAGTGTTGCGATGGTTGTACCAATCGTTCCCGTCATATAATGATTTACAGCACTTAAACTGTCTGCAAAACTTGCATGGGCTAATATGGGCATAAACATTAGGTATACAAATAAATTGACTGAGCCCCGTTTTTTCGCCAACGCTTTCTTTTCTTGATTGTTTGCAATGCTTTTGTTTCTAAATAATTTCATAGTTAACTCCTCTGCCTTGTCTTAAATTAGGATTCACGAACATTGAGTTGATAAAACTTTTCACCATTACCCATAATCAAGGACAAGTCCATGACGAGCTCTCTAAACTTCATACCCAGCCCCGTTAATTTATTCACATAGCGCATCGTATCCATCAACTGTGTGGATGAGTAATATTCAACCCCTAAGACTTCAAACAGCAATATAGCTCGCTGCTCTTCATTCTTGAGTTCAATGACTCTTACCTCATCTTGACCGTCGAGACTGCTGACTAACTTAATTTTTTCTGTGCTCATTTGATTCTCTTTATTGTGTTTTTAATCTGACTAAGTGAACTGTACCAAGAGTGGATGGCACAATTGTGCCAAATGGCACGATTGCGCCAATTTATTTGAATTATTTTTGTTTTTTTTAAACATAAAAAAGTACCCAAGAGGGTGCACTAATAGATACGATCCATAAAACCATGGGCTTTGAGAGGTGCGCTTTAGAAGGGAATGCTAGTTTTCACCTATTTCCCATCTTCAAACAAGGTTTTGCCAGCCTCAATTAAAGCTTGTTCAAATGATGCGGCACCAAACGCTCTAATAATAATTTCTTTACAACGCTGCAATGTTCTGCGCGATATGTATAAACTCTCATTGATGGACATACCTTTAACCCCCTCCTTGTATCGATACAAAAGTGCATAGGAATTAAAGTCCAAATTAAACCGCCTAGCTTTCTCTGATGAGTCATATTCATTCCTTAAGTCATCAATGTTTTTCATAATTTGTTCTGTCAACATACCTCCCCCCTTTTTATAGTTTATCAATGCCTAACAAGTCATACCCGGTCATTGATAATGCAAGCACCGTCCCATTTTAACAAATTAGGAATGGCTATACTGGTGGTTTTACCACTGCCAGTAGACGCGTTAACTAAAACATCTGCCTCACACGCT
>JAJFMC010000159.1 GCA_021772365.1 Chlamydiota bacterium | reverse complement strand
GGCCACAATTAACCCCAAGACTGTTGTCCCTATCGCGATACCTAAACCGTCGAATATAGAGGTTAAATTATCCGTTGTATTTGATGTGTCATAAAAAGCGAAGAACAGCCCAAGTACCGTACCTAATAAACCAAACATAGGAGCAATCACTGCGATATCATTCAATAATCCAATTCTCTGCCAGATCTTGCTACCTGCTCGTTGACCTTCTGCTTGTATCGTGTCCATTACAACTTGTGAACCATGGTTTCTGGCGCTTAGACCACTGGCAATAATGTTAGATGCAAAATTGTTCTCTCTCTCGCAGAACTCAAGAGCTTCTTCAAAATGCTGTTCAGAAATTTGTTGTCGTAGGTTATGTGTAAAATCTTCAGGCATCATGTCTTTTAGGCGTAAAGTGAAAAGGCTGTATATCCACAATACACTTGCACCTATGGAAAGGCTAATGAGTATTGTGTAAATAATAGGACATGACTCAAAGACTTTTCCCAAATTGAGAGTTGAAGGAACTCCTTCTGCAGGCGTGATTACTTGCCCGAGTTCCGAAAGTAAATATGCAGAGGGGAATATACATAAGCAAATAAAAAAAATGAGTCTACTAACAGTTGATTTCATCGCAAACCTACCAATGTTACGTGTTCATTGAGTTCACTATAACAACGGATGAAGGAAATGTTCAATAGTTTTGTAAATAAATATCTTTACAAGGGCTCTAAGCTGCTGCTGCTACAGCATGACGACGTTGTTTTATAGGGCTATACTTCGGGTGTTTGTGGTGTTCGAAAACCATCATTTGGGGGAACTCGCCGCGTGTGATGATTTGAATCTTTTTCTTTATCCCGTTCAGAAATGGTGGAAGAATATTCCATATTTTATCAAAAAGGGGATCTAGAAAAGAAGGAAAGAGTATACGAGTGATTATTGGACGACCATTGAACCTCACACCTGTGAACTCCTTGTAGATATTTGATGCAAAATTTGCGCATGTTTTTTCTACTGATCGCTTATAAATACGTTCAATTTTTTTATCTGAAGACCTGTAGTGTCGATCGTTTTTCTTTTCAAGTTCTAATTTTCGGAGTTCAGTGATGAGTTTTTTAGCTTCTTCTACATCTTCAAAAGAAAGTTCATTAAATGTAGAACAAGACGGACGACTAATATCTTCGAATGGGTCTCTGAATACTAGGTTACTAAGATTATATCCAATGCTATACACCTTAACCTTTCCAGTTGGCTTCTTATCATCATCTAATATTGGTTCATGTATACGAATAAATGAATGTCCAAAGGTTCCCAAGCCAATGGTCTTTAGGCTGTAACTAGGGCGGATGGTTTTGATCTCTATTCTTGGTTTTTCAGCCTCTTCTCCTTTAGCTTCGTAAATTTTTACCGGATCAATCTGATAATTGACTTTTGGGTCGTACTTTTGCCATCCGTATGCAAAAAGCTCCAGTCCATCGATGGCGCCCGATTTTCTTTTGGGAATTTCTTTCCATGGGGTCGCGATTGGCTGGTCATTTTCTCCGCGTTTATGCAAATAGAAAGTTCCATTGTTATAAGTAACACCACACCCATTTTTTTGATGTCCTGGGGTGATTTTATACTGAAGGTGATTTTTAAGAGCGAATTTCACAAAATCAGAGTTGTCCTTAAGGGCGTTGAATGGGAGATCTAATTTTGTGCCGAGTTTGTAGATGTTAATCTCTTGCTTCAGCTTGGACATGATGCGCTTGATTTGTTTAGGTTTAATCCAGTGCCTTGCAAGAACTTTTTTTAGGTAAATATCTGCGGCAGCAGCAGTCTGCTTGAGCTCTTCAGCCGTTGCTTCTGCTTTGATTCCATCTTTTTCTGTAGCCGGAATTTGAGTAAGAAGTTCATGAAACCTTGAAAATATCGCTTCGGCACCTTCAGCGTCGTGACGTTTTGCGTAACCTGGAACGAAAACCCTGGCTAACCGTTGCTTGAAACCAGCAACTTTCCAGTTCTTGTTTTCGTTAAGATAAAGCGATTTATTCTTTTTTAGTACTTGATTAACTTGTTTAATGTTTAGGTTTATCAAAATCACTCTCAGTAGTTATAGTTTTATGTGTTAAAGTAACTATATTAATATTTAATTGTGTTTTTAATGTAAATGAAGTATTAAGAGGTTGTTAAGAAGTGTAAAGGTATTTGTTTATTTCAGTGTCGTAAAAAAAGGGGAGAGCATACCGTGTGAGTAAGGGGGGAAGTAATGCATATACTACTCTCACTTCAATCTGAGAATTTTTCCTGTGCCGGCATCCCGATCTTGTTCAGCATGAAAATCACCCATAGATGGCTATTGGCAATTTCCCTGCCGAGCAATCTAGGGCGCCGACTTTGGCAAAATTCTCATATTCAAGTGCGAGCAGTATATATTCATCCAATACCTACGTAAGAAAATTTGAGGTTTACCGCCTGAGCCTCTGTGGGGCATAGGCGGCTAACGATGTTAACCCTTGGGACGGCTACAGAAAATATAGGCGAAGTTGATGATACTCAAAATCAACATCAATCCCGCTGGCATAAACTTATAGCTGCTAAAAAATCGGTACCCGAAAAAACAAGCGAGAAATCCCATTAGCAGTAAAGACATGTACAAGCCAATTGCCATTTTTTTATGAACTAACAGTGAAGAAAGCAGCAATAAAAGTGCAAAACCTACACCCATGACAATAGAAGCGGTACTACCAGCTTTGACAAAACCAATCACACCACCTAAAAGAACCACAAGAGCGTAAATTATGATGGAATATACAATAGCAGTCATTTGATACCTCTTCCTTAGAAAAGTTCGTTGAAAAAGTTTTTCATTGCAACCCATGAGCGATCATTGGCCGTTTCATTAAAAGCTAGCCCTGTTGATGGGTCTTTTAAATTGGGATTGGTAAACGCATGAGCAGCATGTCCGTAAACGATCATTTCCCAGTCAACTTTAGCTTCTGTAAATTCTTGCTGAATATTTTTGATGTCATCACCGGAAACAAGGGGGTCATCATTGCCATGTAGAATTAGCAGGGAACCTTTGATTTTTTCGGCATTAGGAGGGGGTGTGGCAACAATGTCTCCCATCTGATTTCCTAGCACTCCATGAAAACTGACCACACCCTTCACACTGTCACCGTTTCTCAATAATTCTATCACCGTTAGGCCTCCAAAACAGAACCCAATGGCTCCTATATTCTTTTTGTCGACAAGTTCCTGTTTCTTAATGGTCTCATAAGCTGCGTGAATGCGGTTACGCAATAGTTGGCGGTCTTTGAAAAAGGGCATCATTAACTCGCCAGCTTGCTCATCGGTTTCTGCGGTTTGCCCCTCTCCATAAATATCTGCAGCAAAAGCTACATATCCCAAGCGAGCAAGGTCCTCGGCTTTTTCTCTCACAAAATCATCTTGACCGTTCCATGCGGGGGCCAAAATGATTCCTGGACGAGGCTCACGAACAATTTCGTTATGCACGAGAAATCCCTTACATGTTGTGCCATTGCATTGATAGTCGATGGTGTGTCTTTCCATTTGTCCGGTCCTCCAGTTGATCTAGAGTACAAATTATCTATTTCTCAGATTAATCACAAGCCAATAGCTTGCTTATGGTTGTATTTACGATTTTACGGGCTTCGGGTTTGTTGAGGTATTCTTTAAATAAAGTGTAATTGAAGATTTCTCTCTGTTTCCAGTGTTTAATTTTTTCAATACCTAGCTCTCTTAAAACAGCTTTCGCTACTTCTTTTAGACGTAACTTGTCCTGTTTTAAGAGAACGAATTTACTTTCTGAAATATCACCAAGAAGACCTACTTTTCTGTAGTCGGAAGGGTGGGTTATAACCCAGTCGGCGAACGTTTCTGTGGCATTTTTTTCATTGTAACACATATTATTTCCAGCTTTTATTTCTTTACAGAACAACCTTGCGAAGGATAAACGATAGATGATCCCCCAAACACAACCAGATTCCCTTCCTTGATATTCATGTTTTTCTGTCAGTCGGGTAATATACTTTTGGTAGTCTTTGTGGATACCCTCTGTTGATGCATGCATCCATTCCAAGTTTGTTACAACATTCTTGGTCAGCCATCCTATTTTCCTGGATATACATTCTAAGCTCTCGACTTCATGTGTGTATGCTGTAATGATATCGAGATCATTTCTAGAGAGGTTACATCCCGTGACATTAAATCGAAGGTGCTCGCATAGTTTGTCGATTTTTTCCTTCATGTGGTTGCACTGAGAGATCCACTCTCGCACTCTCTCCTTGAAATACTTGCTCATGGCGTCTAAGTCGGTATAGTGTTTGTCTGAAATAACCTGGTTAATTCGCAGTAACTGATGCTTATCAAGTTTGTAAATGACAGTGTTTAAATTATCGAGTTCTAACCCGCCCATCAAATGCCCTAGTTTCCAGTATATGTCTTCTTTACCAAGGATGTTATCCACGAGGACTTCGATTTGAGGGAACGATGCAAGTTTACCGATGGAGTTGATAATTTGCGGACAAGTAACTGTGGAAAACTGATCTACAAGATCTCGTGGCCAATTTTTCTTATTCATATTACATTGATTTATAAAACTTTGGGCTTGCAGCTCGTAAAGGATATCTCTTTCATCATCAAACGATGTTTCTTCACCTTCGGAAAGAACTCGATCATCTTCGTCAAGTGTCGTGTCTTTGATCAATGACGAGATATTACTTTCCGATTTTGATCGTTTCATTGAATGGTTGTCGGTATTCGATGGAGAAGATCTGTTCTTTAGAGAAGGGGAATCTGTATCATCATCTTTTGAAAGGGGGTGAGGCGTGTAAATGGAAACGGTTTTTTCACGTTTTAGTTCTTTAATAAGTGGTGCGTTTGCCACACCATTCATCTCTTTTTTTAATTGAAAGATTGAGTTGTGTAGGGTCTTTGATTTGATTCCCAGTTCGTTAAGTTTTGTCTTGATAATGTTGAGCTTGTTCTGCTCAATGACTTCCAATATAGATTGTTGGAAAACCTCAAGCTTTGAGGGCACTAAATGTATGTTCCAGTAGTAGTTAGAAAGCTCATTTCCCCATCTCATAATTATTTTTAGAAAGGCATATTTGGCCTTTTTCATCTGAGCTGTTGTGTCGTTAACCTCGACTGTTCTGATTGCTGTGGATGAAAAAGAAAAAAGCGATTGGTGAAAGCTGTTCACTGGAGCAGGCATTTTTTTTGCAACAGGTCTGCATTTTTCCGGAACTAGGTCGTAAAGGTTAGTCATTTCATTGATGCGTTTCATTTCTACAATGCTATTGATGTCCTCTTGCATATTAATCGTCATGTCTCTTCTCCATAGTGTTGTTTTAGTGGCTCATGCTCTTCATAATTAAAGGGCCGTGAACGAATTCGGTAGAGTCCGGCAAATTGGAACTATGGAGACTAACTAAACACGATTTTGAATTTTGTTCAAAAAAATTCGAAGGTTGGGGTTAATTCAATGCCGTCAACTCCCTCGATAGTTTCTGATTATTTTTTGAGTTTGTCAGGATTGACGCGTAAGTCGAGTTGTGGATATGGTATTGTAATATTATGTTCTGCAAGGGTCGTCTCAATCGTCCAAAGGTAGTCAGAACGCGTCGTCCGCGTTCGCTTGGTATATTTCTCTGTAACCCACACAACAAGCTCAAACTCCATTCCATAATCTCCGAGCTTGTTAAGGCGAACAACCGGATCAGGGATTCCAAGTTTTGTTAACGTATGAGGAATGTTTTTTGCAGCTTGAACAATAAGTTTAGCCAATAGATCTTTATCAGTACCATACGCCACGGTAAAAGGGATGTGAAAGCGGCGATAGGGGACTTTTAATGTCCAGTTGAGCACTTTGTTACTGATAATTTCCGAATTTGGCACAAGGACATCAATTCCATCGTTGTCAGTAACCACTGTACTACGCACGTTGATTTCCCTAACTTCACCTTTTATCCCCGTGTCTAGCTCGATGTAGTCTCCAACTTTCAAGTGGCTTTCAAATAAAATAATGATTCCTGAAATGAAGTTATTAAAGATCGATTGCAAACCGAAACCGATACCTACACCCAGAGCTCCTGCTATGAGAACGAAATTTGAAAAGTCAAATCCGATAGCTGATAACGCAACGACAAGACCAATGGCGAGTAAAAGATAATAGATCAACCGAGAAACTCGGTAGACTAAGGACTTCTTGATTCCCTTTCTTCTATGAGCAAAGCGAGTCAGTGTTGTTAGTAGAACTTTAGAAATCCATATTGTAAAGATGATAATAAAGACAAACTCAAGAATGTTCAGTAAAGTAATGGGGTTTTTTCCTACAATAAACATCTCTCTTGTTAGCCAATAGACAGTTTTCGTGTAAGCCGTTTTTATGGAGTCAAGAAAGTACCTTAACCAGAATTTTCCCCCACCAATTTGTGCAGAGACTTTCTGGGCAAGAATTTCTAAAAGGAACTGAGTGTCTCCAATTTCATTTTCGAGCTGTTGGATGAGGACCAAATTCTCTTGTGAAAGCTGAAGTAGCTCTTGCTGCATCGGGGGTTATTTTGTCTAGTTCTTTCTTCTGGTTCTTTTCATTCGTTGCAAGGATCTGACCTACACGTTGAAGTAGGCGCTCCGCTTGGTTCTTCCATTCCCCCATACTAGCTTTAAATAACTTTAGTGCTTTCTGCCAACTCTCAACTTTCTGCTGTGTGTTATAAAAATCAATTTGCTCAGGATTATTTATAACCTGTGCTAAGTTAAACTGAATCAATGAAAAAATATAGTGATTGCTGGCAATTGCTTCTTGTATTTCTGCTTGGTCTGTCTCCTGAACGAGCTTTAAAAAATTTTCATCTTTTTCTTTCCTAATAGACTCAGATAGTGCAGCGGATTCTAGTGCTTGATATCGCTTGACTATACTTTCAGTTTCTTCCCACTTTTCATCCTCCTTCTTTGCCTTTTGGACATAAAAAAATAGATCCAAGTCACTGCTAACTATTCTGCCAGTAGCTACATTAGTTTCTTCTTGAGTGTGGGCGAGTGTTTGTTCGTGAACGTCTTTCGACAGATTTAAAAACTCTAAAGATTGGCGAAGAACCTCGATCTGTGACCGTAAAGCGACAATTTCTAGTCCCGCCATCAATCTTTTCTCAGATCGACTTTCAGCCTTGGCAT
>JAJFMC010000158.1 GCA_021772365.1 Chlamydiota bacterium | reverse complement strand
CCTTCAAACATAATTCAGTGCCTTCTCTTTGGACATATAATTCCTGGAGTGAAAAAAGCGATGTTGGATCTCATTCCCTATATCCATAAAGATATCTCTGCGTTGCCACGCCTGTGGCCAACGACATCACGAATTAAAAATAAACCCTCGTATCAACACCTCGATCATATAGCTCGTGAGGTTTGGGAGAACCCTAAAAATCATCCTGGCATTCTCGGAGAAATGGTCACGACTTCGGATGAACATGAAAATTCAATTTTCTCAGAAGATCACATTTTCTCTTCGATGATGCTTTTCCTACTTGCTGGAGAGGATACTTTGATGTCGGCACTGACATGTATGCTCTATGCCCTAGCAAAAAATCCGGAATGTCAAGAAAAGCTATTTGAAGAAATTCAATCTAACGGTGGCGGAGAGGAAATCTCTCTTGAATATTTAGATGCCTTGCCTTATTTAGATTTGGTCGTCAAAGAGGTCACTCGCATGTATCCCTCGATACCAGCACAGGTTCGAGAGGTAAATCCCAAAAGAGAGAATCCAGAAAATCCAGTTATCATAGAGGGAGCGAAACATCAATACATCATTCCTGAAGGTAGGCAGCTTATCCTCAATATTCATGAAATCATGCATCATCCAGACACTTGGGAATGTCCCTATGATTTTATACCCGAACGCCACAGTCCCGAAGGCATAAAAAAATACAAAACACCAAAAAGAGGATGGTATCCCTTTTCTTTAGGACCCAACAGATGTTTGGGTGAGAGCCCAGCTATTCTAGAGATGAAATCGTTCCTCTATTCTGCTATTCCACGGTTGAAATTTCATACAGAGCAAGAAGTTCATTTTGACCTAGGTGTCTCACTTCGATCTAAAGACAAACCCGTATCTATGGATGTCACCAAACGAGAGTAATTTATCCAAACATATATGGTACGTCCTTAAAAAATTACGATACTATCGCTTGGCCAGTCTTCATCCGTTAAAGGATTCTTAAATGACCAAGCAATAGTACCATCGTTTCACAAAATAAAAGAGCGTCCTCTTCAATGGCAAAGACACCATCAGTAACGACTAAATGAGGATGAATATTGAGGGTATTACCAAAATTCTGAAAAAACTGACTGCACCAATTTTCGGATTAGGCATATCGGGACAGCATGCAATCAGTTTTTTGCGTATTTCATCAACGACGATACGTAGAATACTAAAACCAAGATAAAACCCGGTGGTAATGGTCATTATTTAATTTTCAACTAATATCCCCATATCCTAGAGAATATTCGCTAGAGCCTATTGTTTTTCCCTATACTCCACGCACATATTCACACTATTCAACATCAGGCAAGATAAGCACTCTCGAGTTCACGGTAGAAGATCTTTCCAGAACCCATTATCGGAATACCATCCAGTTGAAAAACAGATGTAACCTTCACTAGAGAGCTAAAGCCCGCTTCACGTAACGCTTCGTTTACTTCTTCGGTGTTGGTGTCAAAAATTGTGAAGAGGAAAATCCGAGTCTTATCACTCACGTCCTCCTTGGCGCAAACTGCCAAGGTTGGGCCATCTTCGGCAACAGGCCACTTTTTTTGCGGTGCCATCTGTAGGAGGGCATCTTCGATAGCTGCTAAGCTAACCATCTCTCCACCGATCTTGACAAATCGCTTTTGTCGTCCGGAAATGATGAGGCGATTTTCTTCATCGAGGTGTCCTAAATCGCCTGTCTTAAACCACTTTTCACCATCAATTGTTACAAATGGTGGAGACACATCGGGATTGAGATATCCTGAAAAAATATTTGGTCCTTTGGCAAGCACGAGTCCATGTGCCATGGTACTTTGTGGTTTCAAAGTTTCGGGATTAACTATTTTCAATTCAATCCCTTCGAGAGGCTCTCCGACCCCCGCTTGCGATTTACCAGGAAGGTTGATCGTTAGAACAGGAGAGCATTCTGTAATTCCATACCCTTCGTGAATGGCAGCTCCGGCACCTTTTTCTTCGGCAAGTTGATATAATTCAGGGGGGGCTTTTTCTGCACCGGTGACGCATATCCTTAAGGTGTCGAAATAACCCTTTTCTCCATCGCGGAACATGGATTTCAGGAATGTAGGTGCTCCACACATAAGAGATACCTTCCAGTCCCTGACGATTTCCGCAAGTTTCTTACCGTCTGTCGGATCAGGTGAGTAGACAATACGGATACCGCTGAGGATCCCCATCAATCCACTAATGGTAAAACCAAAAGCATGGAATGGCGGAAGGATGCCAAACATAACGTCATCAGAGTAGAGCTCAATAGATTGAAAAGCTTGCTTAAGATTGCATAGAACATTTTTGTGAGTAAGAGGGACACCTTTTGGTAAACTTTCTGTTCCGCTTGTAAAGAGAAGAACAGCTCTTTGATCTTCGTCTATTTTGTCTACCTCAAAAGTTTTAAGAATCCCTTTAGTCCCTTTGAATGACCGGACCAGAGCACGTAATTTATCTGACAACTTAAACTTATTTTTCACTACTTCGAGCATCACCATGATATCGTCCACGCCATGCAGGTCGACATTTTCAAGTTTGTCAATAAAAGCCCTAGAAGTCAGGACAACTTGCACATTTGAGAGGTGGCGTACTGCTTGCAAATGTCTTCGTCCCATTGTCCAATTGATCATCATCGGCACTTTTCCTGCCAGCTGGCAAGCCATGATAACGGCGTAGGCGGCAACGCTCGATGGTAGAAGTACACCAATATAGTCACCAGGTAGAGTCCTGATGTATTCCGCTAACAAGATGACCCTTAGCCTCATTTCTTTATAGGTAAGAAGCCCCGCTCTCTCATCGCCGCAAGCAATAGCGTTACCCATTCTAGCACAGTTATTGAGAAAAACTTCTGGAATAGTTGTTCCCTGGGCGACTTTTTCTCTTTCTCTTTTAACGGGCTGGGACCATTTATCGAAATCGATTTTTGCTAAGTCGGTTTCGTCATCCTTACATTCTATTTGCTTGCTAGCGACGCCTAATGCTTTTGCAACGGTATTCATTTTTACTGGAGAAATCGACTTCACACCAAATTGACCTTGAATGAACGAGCTAAGGTCAGCTGTATCGAGAGAATCCATGCCAAGATCTCTATCTAGTCTTAATTCGGGTTTAAGCTTCTCTACGTCAATTTGTGCGATCCTGGAGAGTTCTTTGTAAATTTTCTGTTTTGTTTTTTCAGGGATACTATCTAAATCTATCGACGATTCTCCAGAAAAATTATTATCATAAATTTTTGGTATCTCTTTTTTCCAAATGCTGTGGGAAATAAAAATGAGTGAGTCTCCGGGATGCTCGCCTTCTTGTTCCGTGAGGCCATCTGGTTGGTTGTACCAGTTTTCTAGCCAACGGTTCATTTCGATTCTGGATGCTTGGTAAGGGAAGTCCTTTGGAGCGGGAACAAATTCGATGATCACATCCCTTCTTGGAGTAAAGAATATGCCATTTTTGATAATATGCTTAAGACTTTCAAAAATGGTAGGAAAAAGAGGTGGAGCTTTACCTGTGAGAGCTCTTGAAAAAACACTTCCCCATAAACCTTTGGTCCTTACGAGGACAACATTGGCTTCAGGGACCTCTTGTAAAATCCGGTGTACTGCGGAGGCGCCACCAATGACTTCCTGGTTAGTCATTTTTGTTCTTCCCGCTGGGTAAACAAGGAAATTATCGCCCAATTTAAGGTCTTCAATCACGGTATTGATGACTTTTTCACTTTGTTTGCGCTTTAGGCTATTGCTGGACAAATCGAAATTAGGGATTGCGAGCGCATTGATCATTTTCATGATGGGATGCACGATGGGTTGATGGAAGAAATAGTCGACAATCATGGGTCTCACGGGATATTTATTCAATGTAGCCAGGGTAACGAGTGTGGGTTCGACAAAGACAGCTGGGTGATTAGGTAAAAAAATGGCCCCACCCTTTTTATTGAGTACCTCCTTATTTAAATTCTCTAACCCTTTGACTGTTACACGATAACGAAACCAAAAAAGAGCACGTAAAATAAGGGATATTATTCTGATAGATATTTTACTTTTCACAATGCAACACTCCTGTAGTAACAGCTTTATATAAGAGTATCCTTTCAATGAGGGGACTTCCCAGGGAAAACACACCCTGAACGGATATATATAAGAGGGTATTTCAACACCCTTTGGAATAACAAAATACTTTAAAACGACGTTAAACTCAAGGCATTTCTCCTTTCTAAAAACAAAAGTTAACGCAATGAAATCAACTCCTAATTTATTTGCATAATTCAAATTATTTTTGTTAAAAGGGGTAGAGAGAAGGTCAAACGATCAAACTCCTTTTTTTGCTATGTTACAATTACTATTAATTCTACTTACATTTTGTGTCCCCTTACAGTCGCAAGTGACTGATGATCAGACGCAACCCGATAATAACGTTCAAAAAAACATCCCTGATATCAATGAGTTGCCTGTTGGATGGTGGGAATATTTTGATGGTCCACCTGAAGAGCTACAGGTAAAATCGGACATCTTTTACAACAACTTAGTAGAGTTGTCATCCAATTTATCCCCTTCAGCACAAAAAACTGCCGGGACACTGACAGAGAAAACCTTACTTAACCTAAGAACCTTTGAGCAAAACTTAGGTCGTCCGATCCCTTCACCACCCCAGCCGGGGCCAATTGCTAATGACTACAGCATTGACGACATCGTGAACCTCCATCAATCACTGAATAAACAGAAGGTAGAGCTA
>JAJFMC010000157.1 GCA_021772365.1 Chlamydiota bacterium | reverse complement strand
GTGAAATACCCATCCAAATATCTTGTGGTATTGCATGAATGCGACGGTTTAGCCGACTGTTACTTAGAATATTCTTAAAAAATTTCAATTCTTTACAGATAAACCTAGCTCTTTTGAAGTTACCATAAAAATATTTCCCGTAAATGTCGCACTTCAGAATTGAATTGGCGGTCAAAAAACCGGAAAGCAAAACCATCTAAGACAAGCTTTTTACAAGGATGGACAGGATTAACAGGATGAATAAATATCATATATGTGATCCATTCAACTTTATGCCTGTAGGGGCTCAAAGATGTCGTTGATGGTCTCAAAATAGAGGGGGGAGTTCTTAAAAAATATCGCCCTATGAAATACAAAAAAAATAGGTAAGTAGAAAAAAAATGAACGTCCCACCCACTCTCAGAACTATTTGTGAACGGTGTGGTATTTTAGATTAGAAAGTTTGATATGTATATATTTTGTAACATACTTTAAGTTTGTACTTTACGATTTATTTCTCCCCACGTCTGACCCCTAGCTTCGTGGTGATCTTGGCTCGTCTGACCCCTAGCTATAAGTCACGTCTGACCCCTAGCTTTGTTGATCTAAAAAAAGTTATAGAGAAATACATATACCATCCCGATTTTCTGGGAAGTTTTAGTATTAAGAAAGTCGGTCCTGTACTTCTTGGGGACCTTGCTAGCTACAAACACCTTGAAATAGGCGATGGAATGGAAGCAATGCTATCTTATCAACAAATGATAAATTTAAATCTAAATGACCCACTAAAATCATCCATCCGAAAAAATTTACTTAGATACTGTGAACAAGACACACTACTTATGGTTCAGCTCCACCAATACCTTCTGAAACAAATCGAATCTATCTAATTAAAATTGCTACCTTGTCCACTTGAAACCAATAGCAGATTCGGGAAGATTTAGGGCTTTTGCAATTTTGTAAAGCGTGGTTCTTCTTGGCATAGAACTTGAGGAAAAAAAGCGACTAAGAGATGGCTGCGGAATACCTGTTTTACGTGCCAACTCAGAAATACCACCTTGCCGGTCAACTTCTTCACGCAATTTGCTTTTGAACAGCTGAACATCCTCTTGAATCGTTTTTAAGTCTTCGTACTGAAAGTATGGCCGTTCTTCTGGCTTGTTAGGGGCTGAAACTATTTCATCTAGTGATTCTTGAAGATCCGCTAAAACCTCCCCTCTTTCCTCGTTAGAATCTTCCTCATACCACATTTCCATTAGATCTTGTAGACCTTCGTAACGCTGACAATATTCCATTAACTGACAAATGAAGGTGCTTTCTACGCCAACACGACGCATTTCGTTGAGAATATCCAAAACATGTAGATCATTCTCTCCTGTACCATCGTGATCATGTGCAAAACTCATTGTAGCCTCCCCCGAAAGACATACCTTCCTTCTTTTATGAGCTCAATTTTCACTTTCAACTTAGCCATTTCCCTAAAATCCTTTTTATCATCACTTTTTACATAGGCATTACATAAAAAGGCTGTCTCATCCACCATGACAACCAGCAAACGCAGCTGCACTCTACCTGGTCCGATGTTGTGCCACTTCATTTTGTAACCATTACGGATGATCACTCAACTCTTGCTTTTACAAGGCCCCCAAAATTTACCAATCCCAAATTTCGGATGATCCGGGTAGATCATAAGCAATTCGGCATTAGGGCGCAGGATTTCACGGTATTCAGCTTCAGTAAAGTCGTTTAGTAGATCTAAGTAAGACTGTAGCGCCCAATCAGTAATTACAATATCCATCATTCTTCCTTATATACCATAATATACCATATCATAACATTCCATATCAATAAATATCATTACACCCTCTATCCCCATTTATTCCATGGCACACTGATGGCACAGTTTGGCACTCAACTCTTAATTATTCCTCATCACTTATTAATTGATGACAATACATAAGACTTTGTATAATAGTGATGTGAGCAGATGACATCTGCTGAGTAGATAGGGAAATCAACGGACTCATAACCCGTCGGTCACTGGTTCAAGTCCAGTTTGCCCCATTTACTTTTTTACTGTCGAGAGGTATGTCTGAGCGTAGTTTAGGATTAGGTCAAGATGAGCAAGATAAGCAAAATCCAGCCTCATGGACCACTCCTGGACCACTAAGTGACAACAACCCACGACAGCCCACAACAAAACAGTCCTCAACGGCTGACCTTTTGAAACAAAACGAACCAAAAGGAGACGCTGTGAAAGGAATAGATAAACGTCAAAATGCCGATGGAACCTTTAGTTATAGGGTTCGCGTTCGAATCAAAGGGCATAAGCCTGTTGTTAAAACATTTCATACCTTAACGCACGCAAAGAAATGGAAACGTCAAACGGAAGTTGCCATTGAAGAAGGGCGTTATTTCGACAACCAACCAAATAAAAAGTTAACACTTAGCGACGCAATTGACCGCTATTTTGAGCTTCTAGAGCGAAAAAAGCCTAAAGACATTGTCAATATGACAAGGCACCTGGAATGGTGGCGTAAAAAATTGGGGCATCGTCTCTTATCTGAAATAAAGCCTCTTACAATCTCAGAGTGTCGCGATGAATTATTGGATACCCCTAAAGCAGATGGAAAGGCAAGGTCACCTAGCACTGTGGTTAGGTATCTTTCTACTCTATCTGCTTTGATGACGACTGCATGTAATGATTGGGAAGCGATTCGTGAAAATCCAGTCAGTAAAATTAAGAAACCAACCCAACCAAAAGGTCGTACTCGTTATCTGACCGAAGATGAAACAGACCGCCTATTGGAAGCCTGTAAAAACAGTAATGCTCTCGACCTCTTGACTATAGTTGCACTTGCATTGTCAACGGGAATGAGACGGTCGGAGCTAATTGGACTTCGATATTCTCAGGTAAATCTTAAGGATCATTTCATCATGCTTGAGGATACAAAGAATGATGAGCCACGATTAATTCCCCTAGAGGATTTACCTCTTCAGCTTCTGAAAGAAAGGGCAGAAAAAGGTTGTGCACCAAACGACTTGGTTTTTCCATCACCGAAAGATCCTACTCGCCCGATTGATTTTCGATCTGCATTTGAGAGTGCATTGAAGGTTGCAGGGATCGAAAACTTTACATTTCACTCCTGCCGTCATTCCTGCGCATCAATGCTTGCCATGTCTGGGCACAGTCTTTTAGATATATCAAAACTTCTTGGACACAAAGATTTGCAGATAACAAAACGCTATAGTCATCTCTCTCATGACTACACAAGAGAGATGGTCAAGGGGGTGAATAATAAAATCTTTAAATCGGATAAAGCTAACAATGGCATTGAATAAACACGAGAAATTAGCGCGGGAACTGACTAGAATTAAAAATGAAATTGACGGCTTTTTTGATAAAGTTACTAAGCAATTAGATTTTGTGCAGCATCACGTATTCAAGAAAGGGTATAGCTTAAACGACTTACCAATAACTAAGGGTACTTTCGATTCGATGGTCAAGTCACACCATCTTGCTTTGCGATATTATTCTCCCGATCCCTTTCTAGCGTATGAATGCTCTTTGAAACCAGGATTGGGGAGGCCAGTCAACAGACCTATTTATTTTACTTCGGAGTACCGACGACCCTTAATGAGCGTGAGCCTACGGCACCGATGGACTGTATGGGGCATAAAGTGCTTTTTGCCATCAGCAAACACCACCTTTATCGAAAAAGCAAAACAAAAAGCTTTGTTATATTGCGCGGCGATAAACGAGATTTCACTTGTGCCGATTTGGTTTGAAAGTGAAGAGAAAGCAGATTCCTTTTGCTATCAACTCATGTGTATCCAAGACGAATTTGGGATCCAAAAACGACTTCAACATAATCTAGAAAAACCCGCTTATCCATTTTATGAGAGAACGGTGCGATTGTGGAGAGAGAAAGAATGTACAAAAGATATGATTCCGAAAAGCGACAAATCAAAAGCTCCTTTTAAAACTGATTTTTCCCCCCGAGAAGCAGACAGTTTTGAACAAGCATACGCGCGGAC
>JAJFMC010000156.1 GCA_021772365.1 Chlamydiota bacterium | reverse complement strand
GGCCTGTTCGGATACACCCGAAAACACACACGGCTCCCTCTCTGGATCCTAGCCAAAAAGATTACGAAAAAATTTTTTCTTCCAGATTCGAAGCATTTGAGTCAAAGCGAGAGAATAAGAAACCGCCACCTTCAACTAAAGATAAACGAGAAGAAGAGAAACCGAATAGGCGCTACCGCTCAGATTTTGACCGCTGGTTACACATTTTCGAAAAAAAAACAAAAGACGATGGAAAACCAGGGATATAAAGGGAATACTCTTGAACTTTATTAATCATAATACTGTCGTATGGGCAAAAAATGTCCTATTTCAGTTGAATCCAACAGGTTTTTTGAGTACCGGTAGCCAATTTTTATAATTTCTTCATAGCGATTAAAATCGAAGGTATCGAAATCATCTATTGGGGGCCTAAAATAGAGATCTGCTTTATTTTCGTACCTCTTCTCCCTCTGATGGTAAATACTTGCAAGCTCACCGGAACGTATCAGGAATTTCATTATATTTGGGAGTTTCACTCGTTTAGGCATGAAAATCTTTTGTAAAAACAATTTCCAACCCGAACTTCCGTATCCATCGAAAGTGTTATTATTGTACTCATTATTACAGGTAACATCCGAGGCAATAATACTTCCACCATTTAGCTCTTTTCGCAAAGCTTCTACCGGAAGAATACTCAGAACTCCCCCATCAACAAGAATATCCCCATCCTTAATTATGGGGGGGAAAATTCCTGGAATACTTGAGCTTGCGAGTATTGCCTCGAGGATCGGTCCTCGTTTATGAATATACGGTTCTGCTTTACTAAGATTACTAGATAGAGCGAAATACGGGATTACCGTCTCTTCAATCTGTTTATTTTGTAATATTTTTTCCAAAACTTTCTTATGCCTTTTTCCTGATGCAAAAGAAAATAATGGTAATGTAAAATCAATTCTTGCTTCTTTAACCATTTCTATAACGGTTTGATATAGCTCTTCATAAGTTAATCCGGCTGCTAACATGTAACCAATAAGAGCCCCTCCACTTGTTCCGGCAACGTAATCGATGCAAATACCAAATTCTTCAAGAGCTTTAATCAGTCCAATATGAGCAACACATCTTACACCACCACCACCAAAAGCCAAACCAACAGCTCTATTAGATACAAAGCGAGCAACACGATGAACATCTTCACGGTGATTGGATAGTCTCACGTGATGATGGAGGTCTAATGAAGGGTACTTAGCCAACCAATCGTGTATTTTTGAGGTTGGGTCGACATTTGAATCCTGAATGAGAACCAGCCGGTGATGGCATCTGAAGTGACGCTTATGAGGTAAGGTAATTGTTTTTTGGGGGGTATTTTTTGTGTCCGCAATAAGAAGAACTTCATCGGAGTTATCTATGCAGAAAGAACTCCAGCTATCGAGCTTGCTATCTGCACGAAATATGATAAAGTTAAAATCTTTTTCTAATTGATTAAGCCACTTAGAAAACTTCATTTCGTTTAGGTGACTCATTGGTAAATGATCTTGACCTTCCGATTTCATGTGTTTTCTAACCGTTTTTTGATCGATCAATATAACTGAGTAGGAAGACCTTAAACTATTTACTAGTTCTAAAACAAAATCATCGCATGAAATTTCATCAGAAACAGGTACCACTGAAATTGTTTTAGGTGCTTGTCTTTGGTACGTTTCTTTATCTTTTATGTCCGGGCGTTTGAGGATTATTTGGAGAATTTTTTCAGGAAAATGAGGGGCTGTCTTTTTCAATCTTTCAAAAACCGTCTTATTTATCTTTAGTAAAAGACTATCTCTTAGAGCTTTTACAGTTGCTGTTCGATTTTTATCGGTGAATATTCCTATTTCACCCACAGTTTCTCCAACAAAAAGATCCCCTAAAATAAAGCTTTCTCCAAGCTTATCTTGTTTGTAGGCCTGGAGCCTACCATTGATTAAATAATAGAAGCAGTCACTATAATCATGTTCGTAAAAAAGAACATCTCCCCCTTTCAATTCTACCCATTGAGCATCATTATCTATACCAACGAGATTGTCCGTTTCGAGATCTTCAAATAGTTCATAAATAAAATAAACCAGCTCAGTCTTTTTCAAGTAATCAGTAGATTTTTTGACAAAATTATTGTGTAGGGTCGGTTTAGCAGAAAGAAGTTCACGAAACTCACTTTCATTTATTCGTATTACCTCAGAAGGATCCTCTACAGAGATTTTCACTTTACTTTGAATATCAGCATGTTCGGGTAGGACACCAAACGATTCTAATGGTATGAGTTCTGTTATGAGAACCTCTTTTCCTTTAGGTGTTCGATATTTTTCATTAAGCTTACCACTCAACAGAAAAAAAACATCTCCAAAAGGAGCTCCGAAGTCGATCAAAACATCTCCAGCTTCGCAACTGTCCAAGGTAATACCGTTCTTGATAGAGTTGAATAACTCCCTTGAAATATCTTCAAAACCAGGAAATTTTTCAAAAAGGTTATATAACTTATTCTCTTGATCCATCAAAACCCCATAGCAATGTCTTCTTATGTCATATATAACTAAATCTATACGTAATAGCTATAGGTAATTAATTTGAAAGGTTATTAGAAACACATCTTACTCAATTAAAACAGCGTAAGAAACATGATTGGTATAAATAGAAGATGAGGAAAATGGAGCGTAACGGAATCGAACCGATGACCTCAACAATGC
>JAJFMC010000155.1 GCA_021772365.1 Chlamydiota bacterium | reverse complement strand
ATTAGATCGGAGGATTGCCCCATGACAAATTGTGTCACTCTCACGCATGAAGATGTATTTGCAAACATCAAGCTTCTAGAAAAACTCGAAAACCTACCTAAAAAAACTGTGTATGGCTTTGGTGTTGATGGGAAGCGTTTTACAATTATTAAGATGGATGATGGATTCTTTGCTCGGATTTGGTTTTCTATCTTAAAATTTCTAAAGTTCATCAAAGCAGATGACAAGTCTATCAAGCAGCTCAAGCAGTATACGTTCGATCATCTTAAGTGTAATGACTATAAAGAGTGGGCAAAAACTCACTATAAAGTTTCAAAAGTAGGCATTAAAAATCTTATCGAGGAAAATCAAGAGCTCAGGAGCAAAATCCGTGAAGGAAAATGCCATAATACTCAGGTAGATAGCGCCAAGAGTGAATTACAAGCAGACCTCGATTCCAATAAATCTACTATTAAGGATTTACAGCTAAAGCTAGCAAAAGCACAAAGCCAGCTAGCTACAGCGTATGCTGACAAAGAAGAGCAGAAATTAGCCATCACAGAACAAAAGAAGATCATTGCAGAAAAAGGTAAAAAAAGTAAAAAACTTGCGAAAGACCTTGCAACACAGAAAAAACGTGCATCCAGCTACAAAAAGCGTAAAAACCATTACAAAAAAGAGAGCTATTACTTAAAAGAAGGCTGGAAAAAAGAGCATTCGGATATTGATATAAAGGATTATCTCAAAGAGAACAAACTCTACGACGCTATTCACAAAAAGTTACATAAAAGTCATAAGAAAATTGACAAGTAGATAATTATTAATCCGACCACCTTATCTCTCTGTGTACTTTGTGATTTCTGTGGTGAATATTAGAAGTCAGAGAGTACACAGAGATTTTTATTGAGGGTAACTCACCAGGCGACATATTCTGTTGTGGAGAAGCTTGTTTAGTCCTTTTTCATCCAGATACGCCCGTCGATGATGGTGCGGAATTGATCCGGTGAAGAATATTCAGCGTGCATATGATACTCGCCATTTTCTTGAAGCTCGTAAACCTCAAATCCCTCGAAGGTTTCCTCTTCGCGAAATTCCCAGGCTAGCTTAAGGGTATCGATGAACCCTTTTCCAGAGACTTCACGAAGCATCTCATTTTGAAGAAGGATATGGAATCCTTTTTCTGTCAGAGAAGAAATCGTGAAACTATTAGTCACCTGCTCTTCAACTCCGCGAATTTCGACGGTTTGCTGGCAACGGATTAGTCCATCGTCACCATGTTTGACTTCCCATTTAGTGAAAAAATGCACTTTATCAGGCGATGCACTAAACGTCACATCGCCTTCACCAATCCATGAACCCGGTAGAAAAAGAAAAGTATGCTGGTGCTCGGCCATCAGAACATAAACCTCCGACTATATATGCTTTGTAAGATCCCTAATGCTGTCATCGTTGCCTGTATCGAAGAGCCTCCGTAGGTCACAAGAATCAACGGAACGCCCGTTATCGGTAAAAACCCACACATCATCCCAATATTCACGAGGATATGTATCGCTAAATATACGGTGATACCCGCCGACAAAAGTCTTCCGAAATGGTCTTTTGCTACAGCAGTCACCTGGAATCCAAAATATACCAAGGCATAAAAAAGAGCCAGCAAGAATATAACGCCAAAAAGTCCGAATTCTTCACTAAACGCAGGGTATACGGAGTCGGTGTAAGGCATGGGGAGCCACCCGCCGCCAGTATATTCACTTTGCCGCCATCCCGATCCTGTAAGTCCTCCGACGGCAATGGCTGTTGCCGATGCTTTCTGGTGGTGGGTGTTGGGATCGAGGCGATCGAACTGGTAGTCTTTGAGAAACGTTGTGGCGTAAGGACGCGCCGTTTCGTGGGGGATAATATCCAAGAAAAGGACGGTAACGCAGATGAGCATTAAAGCCCCAATCCACGACATAGTTTTGACGACGAGAGGGTGGATATCACCGAAATAGAACATAACGAGGGTGATGGGGAAAAGCACGAGGGCTGTTCCTAAATCCGGCTGTTTGAGAATTAGGAGGAATGGGATACCGACAATGATACCACTTTGGAAGACAGTTGACCACGACCCGGCGCTTGCCCGCTTTCGTTCTAAGAACCAGCTGAGTGTGATGACGACGATGAGTTTGGCATATTCCGATGGTTGCATGCTGATGCCGATAAAGGGAATTTTATACCAACGGTGAACACGTTGGATTGAGTTTGTAAAGAACAAGCCGACGAGTAGGAAAATCATTAGGGCGTAGAGAATCCAGGTCCATTCCCTTAGCTTGTTGTAGTCGAAACCGGCGAAGAATATGAACAGTCCGGTACCGATGGCAAACCACTGTATTTGACTTTTGACAACGGGAGTGAAGAACGAAAGTTCCTGTACATCGGCGGTGGTTGGAATGGAGTGTGCAGAGATGACGAGTAGGCTTATAGTCATTAAAGTGATAATAACTATTACTACACGAAAGTCGATTCGCAGTAAGTGCTGGTAGCTCCAAGTCATTCGTCGATTCCTGATCTTTTTGAACGTTTTTGAGTATAGCAGTCATATTGATAAAACTTAATCTTTTCTTAATGTTTCATTAATAAAGACCATCTACTATACTGATTCATTTTGGTAAAAAGGAAAACAACTCATAAAATAAGGGAGTATGTAATGACTATAGATGCCACCAAAGCGGCCATTCCTCAGGTTCAACAGGACCCGGCTCCGATTTCTCAAAAAAAATCTAGCTCTATCTGGAATAACATATGCGTAACCGTCAAGAAAGGTTGCAGCAAAACTGCTAATTTTTTCAAAACAATATTCCGAGCTATCGGTAATTTTTTCAAAGCTATTGGTAAATTTCTATGGAACAACAAGGTGACTGTTGCCATCTGTGCATTTCTCAGTGCAACGGTACTAACTATATCTGCTTGCTTCTTGGCCATGTTTGGAAAGAAAAAACAGGTGAAAGAAAGTACTATTCCGGAAGAAGAAAAAAAAGATGTAGAAGTCAAGTCTGGTAATACAAAAGTCGCTGTCGACCCAAGTGATGATCAGCCAAAAAATGTTGAGAAACGAAACAAGAAAAAGACTAAAATTTCTTCTGCTATCAGTCAGTTCGAGACACAACCTGCTAAGGTAAGAAAAACAAATAATGGCGATAAAGTGGTCACTTCAGAATTCGTTAAGCGCATGCAGCAGCAAATACAAGAGTCTAAAGAAGCAAAAGTTGAAAAGAAAGATGATCACGAAATAAAAAGCACTGGTCTCGTTCAGCGCATGCAGCAACAAATCCAAGCTGAAAAAGAAAAAGAAGCCGAAAAAAAAGATGATGTAAGATCATCAGTCGAATTCAGTAGCGTGCATAGCTTACTTGCTAATGTAAAGTTTATGTCTGGTCCGCAACCAGTTATTCAGGAGTCTGTTATTGAAACTGATGATAGTGATGCTAAAGCTTCCGAAAAAAATACACAAGCTCATTCTGAAATACTAAAAGCTAAGCCACGTATACAGCAAAAGAGACGCCTACCATCGCGTAGACCGAGACCTCAAGCTTCTTCTATTGTTGTAAAATAATCTAAGCAACAGATAGCTTACAATAAGCCAAAAGCCAATCTCCTTGAGGTTGGCTTTTTTTGTGGTTAGCCCCTACATATCGTCGAAATGCAGGGTTATACGACACTTTTACTTATCTTTTTTTACTTAACAGAACTCTACACCCCCGCGCAAAGCACCTTGGAGTAAAGAAAGGCATTGCTTATTTGCTATTCGATGGAACCGATTGAGACGATATAAATTGATTCTCACCTACATCCCTCTACTAAAATAAAAAATATACCATTTTCACGTAAGAATACTCTGCCCCGGTCCACGATATAATGGAGAATTTCCAAAGAAAAAAT
>JAJFMC010000154.1 GCA_021772365.1 Chlamydiota bacterium | reverse complement strand
TTTTTTTCTTTTTCGTGTGGTCTGCAGTAGACAAACTGATGTTTAATTTGTGAAGGGCTCGCTTCATTAGTAATTAACGAAACTTCCAAGTGATCCTTCATATGCAGCTTTGCTAGCTGACGAATTTTTGGAGGCATCGTTGCTGAGAAAAGAAGAGTTTGATGTTTATGAATCAAACAATCTATGACAAATTCTAAATCATCATAAAATCCCATACTCAGCATCTCATCAGCTTCATCAAGGATGAGCGTCTCTACATTACTTAAGTCAATCCTATTTGAATAAATAAAATCGATCAATCTACCTGGTGTTGCGATGAGGACATGGACACCTGCACCCAATTTAGCCTCTTGTAAAGAGTCATCTTCCCCACCGAACATAGCAAAAGCCTTCACCCCATGATACTTACCGATTTTTTGGGCTTCAGTGGCATACTGCATCGCAAGTTCTCTGGTCGGCACAATAATCAATGCTTGAATAGCAGTAGTGTCGGTATTAACCCTGTTGCAAACAGGTATCGTACAGGTCGCAGTTTTTCCTGATCCAGTTTGGGCTAATGCAATAAGGTCTCGTCCATTTTGGATAATAGGAATCGCTTTTTCTTGAATCGGAGTTGGTTTTTGATAACCCAACTTACTGATGGCTTTTAGGATATTTTCATGGAGGCCGAAATCTTCAAACCCTTTTTGCTGTTCATTCACTTGACTAGGGGTTCCTTTGTGTCATATGGATTAAGTTTTCATTACATTGTTGTCTCTAGCGGGATATTTTACACGTGAATGTGCAAAGGCACACAAGGTTTTAATCAATGTTTTCTTGACAATAGCGAGTTCCTCAAAAGTAATCAGGCATTCATCAAACTGGCCATCATCGGCTTTTTCTTTTATCAGTCGAGTGGCTAACTCTTCAATCGTATCTTCATCGACGACTTCTAGAGATCTTGAAGCCGCTTCCAGGGTATCAGAGATCATGATAATAGCAGACTCTTTGCTTCTAGGTCTTGGGCCGGCATAACGAAAATCTTTTTCATCAACTTGAGTCTTATCCCCACCAACCTTTTCAAGTTGTTTCTTATAGAAATAATAAACCAAGGTGGTTCCATGGTGCTCTTTGATGACATCGATAAATTGTTCGGGAAGTCCAGCTTTACGGGCCATTGTGACTCCTTCACTAACATGAGCAATAATCACCTGAGCAGATTCAAGAGGGGTGAGCAGTTGATGAATATTCATTCCAGCTTGCTGATTTTCCGTAAAATACTGGGGGGTCACCATTTTTCCTATGTCATGGTATAGGGTCGAAACACGGCAAAACAACCCATTTGCATCGATAGCCAAGGCTGCAGCCTCTGCTAAGTTCCCTACGACAACAGAATGTTGATAGGTTCCAGGAGCCTCAATACTAAGCCTACGAAGTAAATCATTATTTGGGTCCATGTACTCCATCAAAGTGACGTCTGTCATGATACGAAATGAAGACTCAAACAACGGCAGTAGTCCCACCACCATCACAGCAGTCAGCAACATGAAAAAAGCTGCAGAAAGAACATCCGACAGCAGGCTCATATTAATGATAGAATCGCTATAGAAGCTGAAAGAGATAGCAATCAATGCAGCACACACCCAAGCCTTTCCGCAAACAACAAAAATTTCTTTTCTCTGGCGAAGAGTTCGTGTATTGAGAACGGCCACGACAGCAGCTGCTAGATTGATCACCATGAATTCCTGATCGTCGAAAGCTAAAGTCATCGTCAGTACAACCACAAGAAATCCACCAGCGAAAATAGCAATATTCGCATTTAACAAGCTACATAGCATGATGGCTGCGAAAGGAACAAAAACAGGATATCGGACAACTTCGATAAGATTGCTCATAGATGAGAGGAGTAAAAACTCCGTTAATTTTGACAAAGCGAGTGTGAGGAGCACTATAGTGACCAACAAAAAGAGCTTCCGATTAGATTGCACAACTTGCTGATGATTAACGCTTAAGAACGCATAACAGATACCTGAAAATAAAAAGGTAATAATCAAACTACCCAGTAGTGTAATCGGATGCCACAAGTTACGACTTTCACGTAGCGCTTTTTTCATCGATTGCAGCATCGCAAGATGACGCCCTGTAACCTTGTCACCTTTATCGATTATTCTGTTACCCGCATTGACATGAGTATATTTTTCAGGTACGAGGTCTTGAATCAGGCCTCGCAACTTCCTTTGCGAAGGAATATCTTCTGCAAGTAGCCATTTACTCTTTTCAAAATAGCTAGCAATATAGGCCTGCATCGCATCGCTATAAGTTTTCCCAGCAAACCCCTTAGTGACAACAGAGACCCAAATTTGTTTCGGAAGCAATACTGATTCGCTGAGGTCTGCAGGAGTATAGACAAGGTAATTTTTTGTGTCGAGATCGACATCTCCCATTTTTTTTAATGTTCTTGGATCAGTAAAGCGGACGCCAATCATTTCGCTTTCAAGGTCATCCATAGCCTGATACATATCCTCGAAAGAATTCTCTCCCACAAGGTCGCGCCACCCCTGATCTTTCACGATTGTTTCTTCGAATTCATTACGACGTTTACGAATTTCGCGCTGCGAAATTTCATAGATTTTCCCGATATTGCTGACCGACGCCTGCCTTAGGATAACAGTTGCTTCTTCATCAAAAAAGTCGAAGTCAACTTGGGCAACAAAGTAGTTTGGAGCTTGACTATCAAGTTCCAATGTTTCGACACGAACATCTCTAAAGTGCAAAAAACAGAACAGGCATAACATAAAAAAAATGGCGATAAACCAGCGCACACCGACACTTTTATCGAAAAACCCCTGTTCCCTTGAGAACTTCAGTTCGTTATAATTTTTTAGCTCGCTAGGCTTATCTTGCATCAAGAACTCTCTGAGCTTTTACTGAAGTGAACTAGAAAATTGTTTTAATCAAAGGGAAAAGCTCTCGTATCCAGGAGATCGCAAGGCGATGAATATTAGGGATAATGATCAACTTACGATCTTAGAGCTAAGGGGCTTACTAAAAGCCAAAATTCCAATTTTCGAGTTCGCTTCAGTATAAAATCTAATCATAGCAAAAATCAAATTATATTAAAACGAAAAGGTATTCCTTGTGCCATAAGCTCTCTGGTTGCCTATTAATATTCCTTCAGGGCATAGTGATTTTTTACACTCAAGATAGGGGCTATTCTAATGACAAAAAACATATTAGTAGTGGGCGGTGCAGGATATATAGGCTCGTACATCAATAAACTTCTTAACCAAACAGGTTACAATACTATCGTACTGGACAACTTGAGCACAGGCGATCGTAGAACTGTTATCAAAGGAACATTTGTTAATGGGGATCTTAATAATCCGGAAGACCTCAAAAACATTTTCACACAATATCCGTTTGACGCAGTAATGCATTTTGCTGCCGACATTAATGTTGGTGAGTCAATCTCCAACCCAGCTAAATACTACCAAAACAATGTTGCCAACACCCTCAATTTACTTAATACAATGATTGACTACGGTGTAAAAACTTTTATTTTCTCCTCCTCAGCAGCTATATTCGGAAATAGCAAAAATCGTTTAGTGAACGAAGAGTCACCTAAAGCACCCATTAACCCTTATGGAGAAACAAAATTAGTCGTTGAACATATCCTGCGAGACTACTCACACGCATATGGTCTACACTCAAGTTGCTTACGATACTTCAACGCTGCCGGTGGAGATCCAGAAGGAGAAATTTTAAATTACAGAACAAACCAATCAAATTTAATTCCTACCGCCCTTCGTTCATTGTTAAACCCGAAACTTTCGTTGACTTTATTTGGAACAGATTACGATACCCCCGATGGAACATGCGTACGAGACTACATTCATCTCCATGATCTCGGTACAGCCCATATCCTCTCGATGGAAAAGCTTCTAAACGGACATCCGTCAAGTCATTACAACTTAGGTTATGGAAAAGGATTTTCAGTACTTGAAGTGATCGAATCGATTGAAAGAGTCACTGGCCGCAAGGTCAATATCGTTCATGGAGAGAGGAGAGAAGGTGATCCTCCACAACTGATTGCTGATTCGAAAAAAGCGTATAAAGAGCTAAATTGGACTACACAGTACGACGATTTGGATACCATTGTTCGTGACGGGTGGAATACGATGCGTCACCAGGAGCCATGTTGTCAGAAATAGCTTTATGGTTTAATCTATCCAATGTAAACTAGACCTTTATCCGAACAATCATTTACAGATGACGATATACCATGTCAGAATATCAAGTAATTGCCAGGCGATACCGCCCTCAAAAATTTTATGATGTCGTTGCACAAGACGCCATTGTAACGACCTTAAAGAATGCGATCAAACATAAACGTTTAGCGCACGCTTATCTGTTCTGCGGGTCGCGCGGTACAGGAAAAACGACCCTCGCACGTATTTTCGCTAAGGCATTAAACTGCCCTAATTTATCAAGCGATTTCGAACCTTGCGGCGACTGCTCATCATGTAAAGAAATCGCTCATGGCTCGTCCCTCGACGTACTGGAAATCGATGGAGCTTCACATAGAGGGATCGATGACATACGGCAGATTAATGAAACCGTTGGCTATACAACATCCTCGGGCGGTTATAAAGTTTTCATTATCGACGAAGTGCATATGCTTACTAAAGAAGCATTTAACGCCCTGCTAAAAACCTTAGAAGAACCTCCTGAACGAGTGAAGTTTTTCTTTGCGACAACAGAGCCACATAAGGTACTCCCTACAATCCTTAGTCGCTGTCAGCGTTTTAATCTTAATCGTATTCCTACAGAAAAAATTATTGAAAAGCTGCAAGAGATTATTCTAGATCTACAGGTAAATGCTGATCTCGAAGCGCTCAAAATGATCGCCCAACGTGCTGATGGCGGATTGCGCGACGCCGAGTCTTTGTTAGACCAAATTTTTTCTTTTCACGGTGGAAATATTACAACAGAGACCGTTGCTTCAGTCCTCGGCATTATGTCACGAGACTGCCTGTTCGAACTAGATACAGCCGGTAAAGAAGGTCGACTATCAGTAGCATTCGATATAGCCCATCAGATCTTTGCGCAAGGTAAAGATATCGTACACTTCGTCGAAACATTAACAGAACATTTCAGAAATATTCTTCTGGTAAAACTTTCTGGACCTAACGCTGCATATATCTCTCTTTCCGAAATGGACCGAGAAAGATATCAGCACGCTGCCAGCATCTACTCTCAAGAACAGTGCATGAACATCTTGGAATACCTTGTTGAAGCTCAAAATCAAATTCGTTTTGCACCATCCGGAAGGGTTGCTTTAGAATCGATTTTGTTACACATTATGCGAACCCATCGAAGAATCCCTATAGAAGTTCTTGTACGCCGGCTTGCCGAACTCGAACAATCTATTGTCAGCACACCTCAGGTTACGACACCCCCAAATAACACACAACACTTGAAACCATCTCAAAATACAAAACACGTACCTCCTACTTCTCTTCTACAGCAACCTCCCCAAACCGGTTCCAAACCACCCCAATCTACCCCCCCCCCACCGCCTCTGCCAGC
>JAJFMC010000153.1 GCA_021772365.1 Chlamydiota bacterium | reverse complement strand
TTGCTGCGTTGAAAGCAAAACAGGAGCTTCAAAAAAGAGAAGTTAAAGATTTGAAAGAGGACGACATTAAGCTCAATACTCGCATCAGACAGGAAAATAAACTCGCTCCCATCAAGGATTACTTCTTCGAAGTCGTTAGCTATGAGGTCGACAAATGGGCGTCTGCTGACAGAGAGATACAAAAATGGCGGGAAACGATCCAAAAAGGGCTACAAGATTATAAATTAGCTCGAGAAGTAGAAGGAAACCTCGTAAGCGGAGCAGTCAATACTATCAATAGCCTTTTTGGTGAGCTTTACAATTCACCACTCACGCAACAGGTTTCGCAAAAAATAGGACTAAATTTCGGCTGGGCGGTAGGCAAAGCGCAAGGCACTATTAATTTAGGGAATCAGCTTTACCAAATGCACGACAAATACCAAACCTGGAACAAAGGAAGAAAGACACTCTACGAAACCCTAGAAAGCTTAAGAAAAGATAATCCCAATGCAGGCTTTTATGATGCCGTCAATAAAATGGGAGCTGTCCATTTTGTTGGGTCTTATCTTGTTCCAGGCTTACAAATAATTCAAGCTGGGCTAGCTGTTTACAGGTTGGGACATCAACTGTTCGTTGGAAGTAGTGGACCTGTAATGTCTATGGAAGAACGTAGAATTCGTGAAATCGGCGAGTTCCTCGATGTCTTCAGTAAACACCTCGACGAGCGACTCAATAGCATCGAAAAACGCATCGACAAAAATCAGAAAAGGCTGATGAATACGATCGGTTCTGCTAGGGCTGAATTGGCAATCCTCGGAAATGAGATCATCGACGAAATCACGCGCTCAAGAAAGCTGATCATTGAAAATTTAGATGTCAATACCTACCACGATCACACCATTCGCATTAAAAAGAAGGGTCAAAAGATTGCCACAAACTGTTGGCGTCTGAGAAAAGAGGCAGCACAAACCTCTGACACAAAACAAAAGATTCATGCTTTGAAATCTCTGATGATTGAGCTAAACGCTGCATTAAAGTTCAAAACAAATTTTGAGATCAATACAGGCATAAACATCGGCAGAGGGCAATCGGGACAAGAAACGGATGAAATTCCTTTGGTGACATTAGAACAGGCAGCGAAGAAACCCGATGTGTATACAGGCCTCATCGCCACAAAAATTGGATTCAAGAGAACAGCTCCAAGCCTCTTCCTGTTTAATGAGGTTGTGAATCAACTCGTCCACCTAAAAAAGAAGTATGGGAATGTCATAAAAAAAGACCCAATATTGAACAATGAATTCCAAAAAGCACAAAAAAGAGCTCTGCAACAAGGGCAGGCTTTACAAGAACTTGTCCAGTCCTTCCCACACGCTGCCGAACTCGTACGCAACAGGCAGGGCGTCATTATCAATGCGGTTAAGGGAGAGATCAGTAGAGCGCAGAAACTGGGAGAGTGTCTCACGACTGCACATATCAACGCAGTCATGAACAACAACAAACACTTTGTGCATCTTCTCGAATCTGACTCCCTCGTTGGAGTGAAAAAGTTCCACTATGCCAACCTTCTCTGCGGTACAAAAATTCGAAATACCTACAAGTTAATACATGATTATGAACATATATCGTGGGTAAGATCATGGTTTGACGCCTTAACAGCCAATCATTTTTTCAATCTAAATGACATAAAGGACATGGGCCCAAATCCCAAGGCCGTCACAATGTCACAGTGCTCCTTTAACGACAAATCTATCGTCGATCTAACTCGTGTCGATAGGTTAGAAACACCAGGGTGGGATGGTGTTAAAATTGAATTGATTATCAGTATAGAGGGTATATTGAATGCCAAGATAACTGAACTCAGACGAAGCTTTTACTCCCTCGATTTTAACACAACTAAACAATACTATATGTATAAGTGGGGCCACTCTTTAGTACATGGAAAGTCTTCTAATGTGAGTTTGTTTACAGAAGTATCTGGTCCTCACAGTCTCGAATTCACTGAAACTCCGGAGAAGATGAGAAACGATCCTTATTCCAGGCCCGACTATTATTTAGTTAATCGTGACTGGGTTAAAGCTCCTTTTGGTATGATCATTTACATGGCAAACAAGAGGTATGATAATGAAGACGGTTTAATACCGGAAAAATGTGTAATGTTAAGCAAAGGAAAAATCAGCATTGATGAGATCAAAAAGCTTAGCAAGAACCATCATCTTGTGGGATCAAACACAAGCAATAATACCAAAAAACTTATATCTAAATATTTAGAAGTGCTGAGTGAGGTTGTGTCAGGAAGAGCGTCTGATTTAATCAGTAACGAAACCCTACTTTCAGAAGTCTTAAAAGAACATGGTAAAGCAATCCCTTCAGCTAACCCCGGGTTGATACCTCTGGTCTTTCCAAAGACGCTTTTTGCTTTCTTAGAAAGCCAAATCGCTAAAGAGAAGGCTGAGATCGAAGCAAGTGGTGCAGGAGTCCTAATCCCTTCATATCAACTTAAATATTCCGAGGATAAAAAGTCGTACAAACTTCAGATCGACTACACCTTTTCTGAAAAGGATAATTCAATGAAACAAACGTTATTCGCACGTTTTAATATTGCTTCTTTTGACGAAAGGACCGTTAATGCTTTTACACAGCCAACATTCGATGTTAAAAAACCAATAAATAAACCAAACATCAACGAATTCCTCTTGCAGGCTATGTATGGGTCATACTATGGACTAGGGATGCCAGATGAAAAAACAACTACACTTGGAAAAGGTAAGTGGGTTGCACCTTCAATGCTTAGATTTCTTGGTGTATTTAAATTATGCCAAAACAACCCTGAAATGGTTTATCATTTTGACAGTAAAAAGTATTCTTACGAGATCAGTGAAAAACTGAGTGATCTTATACAACGACGCTTGGTCGATGTATCCGAACTTCGGGGGTTTGCAGAAAAGCGAAGTAGTCCAAAGTTCTCCGGTAGCTATATGGAGATATGGAGAAAAGTACGAGAAGGACTTAGAGAACAAGAGAAAAAACGTGACGAATTGAGCAAGAACTATGACCTTATATGGGCGTTTTGCTGCCTAGTATCAGGTCTCGACGATCACTCTCTACGTAGTGAACTTTTGATGGATTTGGGAATGTTACCACCAGGACAGTTTAATTCTCTATGGGATATGTTAGCTAAGAACGTGGAACCAAAAAAGTTTACGCCACAGGATATCAAAAATTTGAAGCGTATTTTAACAACAATTCCTAGTGGGTACGTTAGAGAACTCAACACAATCATGACCGAACTCAATGATAAAGACGTAAAGAATAAAGGAAAAGCAAGCTCCTCTAAATAACCATCATGAGGTACAAAACAATCCCAGGAAAAAGTGAGGAAGCGCGTTACCGAAGGACGTACGGTTACTGGTTTCTACTTGAGGACGAATAACTCTTGCCACTTAAAACACCCAAACGATTATTTGTGTTCTATGAGAAGCTATGACCCTTACTTTCATCCTTTTTTTTCAGAGTTTGAATTGGGTTTTATTTGAATTTATTTACACTTTATTGAGAGGTAATATAAAGCCTGATTAAACCCTTGGTTTTAGTGTGATTTTTATTATACTTTACATTAAAGTCTTGACTCGAGATAATCAATATACTTAATATTATTATTTCAACAATGGGTTCAAAGTGAATATTTCGGAAAATTCAGCAATAAATGACCCCACATTAAG
>JAJFMC010000152.1 GCA_021772365.1 Chlamydiota bacterium | reverse complement strand
AGCTATTAATTCGCATAGTTTCAATGCTAATTAAACTAGCTCAATCTAAAAAATAATCTGGCACGGGCACGCACTCGGGCACGGGCACGATTCCCAATTCTTCAACTTGTTTGGGTATAACTTCTTAAAAGAGAGAATCTTCATGCCCAATACAATACAACCCGTTTCCGTCTATGTTAACCTTACGGGCGTTATGACTATCCTTCCAACTTGAAAATCAAAAGATCGACAAAGAAGTCGTGATGAAACAGCTGTTATCTTCTCCTTTGCTGAGTGATCTGTATGTACTATTCATGAAGAACAGTTCTAAACTTACCGAATTTTATTATATACTGCTCGCACTTCAATGTGAGAATTTTGCCAAAGTCGGCGCCCTAGATTGCTCGGCAGGGAAATTGCCAATAGCCATCTATGGGTGATTTTCATGCTGAGCAAGATCGGGATGCCGGCGCAGGAAGAATTCTCAGATTCAAGTGCGAGCAGTATATACACATTGAAATTTAAGATTTGGTTTCAGGGGGCAGTATCTTCTGATGACCCCTCATCACTAGTTGAGATATATAAGAAATTAGGATTGTTGCGGAAACTTTGATAGGAAGAAGGGTGTTCCGGCTGAACTTTTACCGTTATAGTTTTAGGGATGGGTAGAGGTGCATTCTGTTGCACTTTTACCTTTCTCCCATTTAACTCGCCCTTAGACTTTTTTATAACGGGAGTATCCTCATCTAGTTCAACATGAAAGCAACATCTTAAAAGAAAACTCATGTAATATACCTCGTATAATAAATAAAACTAATATTTATAAGATCTAAGCTTTTTACACAAACACCTATTACAGTATCTACGAAAAATGCTTCAACTATTTTTGCAATTCTCTCTATCAACAATTTCCTTTATATGATATGTTCGGACTACTTATTGCTGGATTACTGGAGGACTTGTATACGATGAAACACCTATGGCTTCTGCTACTACTCAGCTTTTGCTGTTTTTCACAAACTGTTAAGTGTGAAAACCCTCCTAAATCAGGCACGCTCATCGTGACATACCATACCGGCCCTAGTGCAGAAAGGCTCAACCGTATCCACTTCTGGCTTGTCAACGGGCATGGAGAGCGGCGTCTTTATCCGCACGGAGGAGCTTTTGTAGATGATGAAGACCAGAGTGCTAGGATGGTCCTGATTGAACATCTACCGCAAGGGAAATACGAGCTAGAGTTTCTTATCCCCAACAAAGACAGTTACTTCGAAAGCGTTCCCAACAAGAGTATTACCATATCCTCAGGTGGGGTAGTTAAAATCGACCAATCGATCAAACCACGAATAGATCCACAACTTTCTAGCGATAACATAGCAGCCGTTGACGTAGACGTTTTTTACGAAAGACCGGAGAGTGAAATCATTCTCCCCAAGACAGGTAAACGCTATTACTCTTATCCTCCCAACGAGATGGAGTACTCGGAAGCCAACATTACTGTGAGGAGCACACTCCCTAGAGCACGTTGGACTATCTTCCAAGCTAACGAGAGTATTGTCACCGGAGAAGGTTCTCTTTCACATGTTAATGTCATACCAGGCATAGATTACTACATCGAAGCTGAAGAGTTTGACGACTACACCCTCAGTATCTACCCTCCGGATACGTTCAACCTTAGAGATGGCCAATCGAAAACTGTAGACCTTGTATTCAAGCGTAAATATGGCTACATCGATATCGAAGCATCCATGCCTTCAGGAGAAGAGGTTTCGCTCTTTATCGAAGGAGATCCCAATAAAGGCCCTATTCGTGCTACAGCAGTGTCCAGCAACAATACCCTCACATGGAAAAGCGGATCCCTTCCAGCAGGATTATACTACGTTACTATCACCCCACCTGACTACTACACCCCTATAGAACCGTTCTCAGTAGAGGTGAAGAAAGGACAGAATACGGTCATACGTCCACAACTAGAAGGTGCACGCTGGATCAAAGTCACTTCTAACAGTCCTAATGCCATCTATTTATTACGTGGTCAGAATGGAAAAGAAGCATGGAAAGGGCAGGGCACAGATTTCACGTTTGAAGGCTTAATTCCCGGTTCATATACATTGACCTTTGCCAGCACGAATCCACAGAAAGCTATCCCGCCGGAAAATAAACGCGTAGTTCTTTCTCGATACCGAAATGACAATGCATCGATTGTCGCTGATTACGACATTGCGGGAGAGCTTGAAATCGAAAGCAACCTTAACCGTTACCACGTAAAAATCGATTCCGTGGACAAGCAGGGAAGACCACACCGTGAATCCGTCCGTAATTACAAAAAAACCATCTATTTACCAACAGGCGAATACCGCGTTTCTTTTTTACCAGCAAAAGGAATGAAACACCTAGAGGTACCGAAACCTATCGACATCAATGTTCGGGCCTATACGACTGCCGAAGCCTATGCCGAATATCCCAGCGTCGATAAACGTATCATCGATTCTCTCGAAAATGACGATCTGCTGCCAAAACCTGCCGACGAGGATCGTAGAGTTCCTCTCAACCCGACGGAAACTCTCATAAAAGTCACTTCGGGGCATATGATCCTTGGAGACCCCTTCAACGATCAAAAGACTAACGAGTTACCTCCGAGAAAAGTCTACTTGGACACCTTTGAAATCAGTACTTACGAGGTGACTAACAAGCAATTTTCCGAATGGCTAACGAAGGCTTCTAAAAACGGGAATATCCGCTACTATGAGAATGGCACAAAGAGTGGGCTCGTTAAAGACCTTTCTGGAAAAATCCTCTGCCAAACTAACACGGCAAATAAACTTAGCCAAATTTTCGCAACGAAGCTGTCGAACGAAACTGTCGACTTCTCCCCTTTACCTGGAAAAGACGATCACCCCGTTATTTTTGTGACGTGGTATGGTGCCGACCAATTCTGCAAAGACCACGGATGTAGGCTACCTACGGAAGCTGAGTGGGAAAAAGCAGCAGGTATGGCCATTACAGCAACGAAACAGGCCCTGAAAAAATACCGGTATGGTTTCAGCCGTAATTCTATTAGCCGCTCTTGGGCGAATTACAAGAGCAACGAACGCCCGATTGAAAGTTTCAAGGTGAAGACGACACCAGTCGGCTTCTACAACGGCACAAACTTGCTTTCTCTAGAAATTGGTGATACCGAGCAATTACATACCCGCCATGCACAGAGTCCAACAGGGCTTTACGATGTCAGCGGCAACGTATGGGAATGGACCAACGATTGGTATGCAAGTGCCAATGAAGTACCCAATCAGGACAAAAATCCGCAAGGCCCCTCTATAGGAACCAAAAAAGTGGCGAAAGGTGGCTGTTATGATTCCCTGAAAGAAGGGGTACGTGTCGCTGAACGCATGGGCATACCTACCGATTATTGTGATGAATTTACAGGTTTTCGGATTGCCAAATAATATATACTGCTCTCACTTGAATGAAGCTCTTCTCTGCTTTTCTTAGCCTTCAGGCAGAGTTACGGCTGGCGTTGATACTGGGAGGGATACTTTTTAGGATAAGTTTCTCATAAACAGCACTTCTCTTAGATGCCCCATTATTGCGTATCTTCATAAAAGCTGCATGTTGGATTACTAATAGAGGGAGAATGATATTTTCTCGTAAGGTTATTGAAGAAGCTATAATTGGTTCTTTTTCGAGAAGTTTGGATTCTCCAGTAAGGGCAAGAACCCACTTCTCTGCCCGCCATGCCTCCTCTAGCAACTGTTGCCAAATATCTTTGAACTTAGGGTCTTTGGTAAGATATCTTGTCAGGGGGTAAAATGACTTACGTAAAGCCTGTGCAGTGTTTCCTAAAAGAACCTGGAAAAATGTCGACTCCGTAAATAATTGATGCAGCTCTTCTCCTCTACCTTCTTTTTCAATCTCATCGAAGGCTAACCCCAAACCATAAAAGGCAGAAATATTGAGCTTCATCAAACTCCACGCACCAACGAAAGGAATAGCTCGCAGATTATCAAGATTAAGCCCCTCTTTTTTGCTCCTTTTAGGAGGACGACTAGCAACATTTAACTGCTCAAAATATCGTAGTAATGTCGCCTCACTTAACAAGGGAAGAAACAAATGGTTCTCTCGTAAAGCGATATAATGTCGATGAGCCCTATCTGAAAGCTCCGCTATTAAATTATTTTGAGCATCACTCTTTTTACAGTCCGGTTCTTTAGCTAAAGCAAGAAGTAATTCTAAAAGATTATGTTTCGCAGAAGCGACAGTCCCGTAGTGGCTGCTAATGGTCTGTCCTTGAATAGTTTGCTGAATGGTGTTAATGGAAAGACGCTCTCCTAGGGATTGATAATATTTTCCTGTATTTCCACCACCGCGAGCAGCAGG
>JAJFMC010000151.1 GCA_021772365.1 Chlamydiota bacterium | reverse complement strand
ATTACGGGGGTCGTACTTGCGATGTTCGTTGGTTATAAAGTTCTTTTAATTGTTCTTTCTTACGCTATCCTTAATATTTTTTATAGTATACGACTAAAACATGTCGTTATTATGGATGTGTTTTGTATTGCAACGGGATTTATGTTACGTATCATGGCAGGAACAGTGGGGTTAGGAATTCCTCCTTCGAAATGGGTGGTACTGTGTGGACTCATGATCACACTGTTTCTTGGATTCACTAAACGAAGGGCAGAGTTGGTAAGCCTTCAAAATAGCAGCAAAGAAAAGCACAGACATGTGTTAAAACTCTATCGTACATCTTTTCTTGATGACATCATCACGATCTGTGCGACCTGTGTGATCATCACCTATAGCCTTTACACGATGAGTCCGGACACTCAGAGAATTCATCAAACCGACGACCTCATTTATACCGTCCCTTTTGTTATATACGCTCTTTTCAGATATATCTTTACCCTACACCACTCCAATAGCGCAGGGGATCCTTCTACAGACCTATTCAAAGATAAGCACATTATCGCCGCCGTCCTCGGATGGATCGTTAGTAGCATCTATTTCATAACCTATAAAGGTATGTGATACAGCTAGGGCTCATATGGTAAAAAAACCAATAATATTGACTTTAAACAGGATTCTTTCCCTACCAGTCATTACCCTTTACGGTATCGGAACTATGGTAGGTGCGGGAATCTACGGTTTAATAGGTGAAGTGATTCACGTCTCAGGAGTGTTCACCCCATACGCATTTATTGTTTCTGCTATCATCGCTTTATTTACAAGTCTGTCTTACGGAGAGTTGAGCTCTCTTCTCCCAAAATGTGCAGGAGAAGCTGCCTATGTAAGGGAAGGCTTTAGAAATAATCAGATTGCTATTTTAGTAGGATGGTTAACAATTATTACGGGGGTTGTCTCCTCGTCATCCATTTTAAGCTCGTTCATCGGTTACTTCCATTTGTTTTACCATTTCGATATATATCTGACAAAATTTCTCG
Organism: Chlamydiota bacterium; assembly: GCA_021772365.1. Classification (GTDB taxonomy): domain Bacteria; phylum Chlamydiota; class Chlamydiia; order Chlamydiales; family Criblamydiaceae; genus JAJFMC01. The sequence continues at coordinate 5,428 of JAJFMC010000151.1, read as the reverse complement.
TCGTGCTATTCGTATCTGTCTTGGCAGCCTGGGGAGTTAGCTGGTCGGTGGGTATAGCCTGCATTATCACACTTGTGGAGATTGGCGGTCTCATCTATATCATCTACCTCGGTGGATCTGGAAGTTTGTCATATTACGCTGAAAACATGACAGACCTTCTCCCACCAATCACCATCGCAGACATGAAGTCAGTGTTCTTGGGGTCATTTTTGTCGTTTTACGCATTCATCGGATTCGAAGATATGGTCAATATGGCGGAAGAGGTAAAATCGCCAAGAAAAACACTATACAAAGCGATCCTTATATCGTTATTTGTCTCTTCTATCCTTTATATTCTTGTCTGCTTCGTGGCAGTTTCAGCAATCTCCGTTGAAGATTTCACGAAAAGTGAAACTCCTCTTGCTGATTTGGTGGCCTCTAAAGGAGAAAATGCAAAATGGATGGTAGGGATTATTGGAGTGACCTCACTAATCAATGGAGGATTGGTTCAGATTCTTATGGCTTCAAGGGTTATCTATGGAATGGCGCGACAAAGAATGGCTCCGAAAATATTTTCTTATGTTCACCCTAGAACAAAAACACCCCTCGTAGCTACTGCTATTGTCGGTGTCATCACTTTTATTTTGATGGTTGCCTTAGAACATCTTGTCCTCGCGAAGACCACTACATTCGTCATTTTGATTATTTTTTCTACGATCAATTTATCACTCATTCTGATTAAAAGAAGGAATAATAAAGGGAAAAGTGATTTCAAAGTACCTATCTTTGTACCCTACGTAGGATTGATTCTCAATCTGTCGCTGCTAGCATTTGAATCTTACACGCATTTGATGGCTCAATAGATAAATACACTTCTCTCTTGCTTTGTCAAATATTGTAGGTGCATCATGTCTTTGTCGAACTTTCCTACCGCCTTCATTAAATTATTCTGACGCCGTTCATTGATTTGTTGCAAGTTTTCCAACAAATTAACTTCCTTGGCTATAAGATTTCCCTTGCTGTCCCACTCTCTTAATGTGTAGCGCGAATGATCATCAGAATACTCATATTGACGAGAGAGTGTTCCGTTGCTGTGCCACACTTGCGCAAGTCCTACCGGAGTGCCTTCGGAGTAATTTGCTTCCCAAATCAACTGTCCCTTATAAGAGTAGTAACGTTCGACCCCATCGAGCTTACCACTAATATAAGACAGCTCTCTTTTTAGGCGACCGTTCTCGTAGTATAGTTTAACTTCACCATCAAAAAGACCATCGCTATAGCTATGGGATGATTTTAAATATCCGTTTTCGTGAAAATATTCCTGTAAACCATTCCAGACTCCATTACGGAAGCGTTGCAAGCTGTATAATCCTCCGGAAACATACCGCTGCCAAGTCTTTCCCTCTTTTTTTCCATCGATATACCATGAACGTGAGAGGATAACGCCATTTTCATGAAAATGTGTGCTAGGTCCATGTAGCTTGCCATTGTTGTAAAACATCTCTGCTTCCAAAACACAATCAGAATTGTAACGTAAAAACTGACCGTCTTTTTCTCCTTCATATTCTAAGTAAATGTCTTTGAGATAATCCTCAGTTTTCTCGAGGTTTATAAGGTCTTCAGGAATCATTTGTGGAGTGAATGGAACAGAAATATTCACTCCCAATTCAACGTCGTTGATGGTGATAAAACCGTCTTTTGCTATGTATGATTCCTCATCCATCTTCACTTCTGAAGTGTGTTTTATTCCATCATGATGATCTGTCGATAGCTCGGCTTCTTCTTCAACATATTTTTCTATCATTTTATTAAGGTGTTCATCGCGATAGCTTATATGGGATTGAAAAAATGTTAGGTAGTTGATGTCTATTTCTATCTGTTGCAAGTTTTTATTGATATATGAACCTTCATCAATATAGCATCGATGTCTTAATTTTTTGTCTATCGCCATATCATCAACGAGATTGATATAGTCAATCATTTGATCTTTAGAAGCAGGCTCATCCCACAATTCTGCTTCTAGTAATGCGATCTTCGCTGTATAGGGTGGAACACCTAACTTCTCTCCTCTTTGGCAGCTATTCCATAACGTTCCCAGTTCTTCATCCATTTCATGAAAATATTTGTTGCATTGATGTAGACTTGCATTCCACTGTTTCATCTTTTCAAAACCGGCCTCTTTATCTACACACGGCTTCGATTTCTCTGCTTGGGCATGAATCCTATTGCTGATGTCATAAAAATTTGTAAGATGTTTTTCTTTGGCCTCAGAAAAACCCATAAATTCAACACCGTTTACTGCCAATCCCTCCCCAGAGCAGGAAATAAGCGATATTTCCGGACTGTGGCGCTTGAAGGAGTTAATCGTTTTAGCTTCTTCAAACCACTCTATTTTTGTGATCGTATCAGTACCGGAATTAGTCTTGCCGTACACCGGTACTTCAGACTGGTTGAAAATTTCTTCTTTCTGCTTACGAGAGTCGGTTGGATGTGCAGATATAATTGGTGGATAGCGTGAAGAGTCAATATATGCGAGGTCGATGCCCAAAAGAATGATCGGATTACATCCCATCAAGCGGGCTATCTGCATAGAGAAGTTTGTGCTGCTAATCCCATGGTCTGGAAGCTCTTCAAGATCGAGCCCCAGTTCTTCGTCAAACCAACTGCTTAGATTACTATAAGGGTACCCCTGAATATAAATCTTCGGACCGTGATGAAGGTCAAAACTTTTCCACTCAAAACGGGGACGGTAGAAATAGGGTACCTCGTAGGCATTATTCGTTCGTATGCGCGTCCCTTGCGAACTCGTCGGATCAAGACCAACACCAAAGTGAGGAGTAATTCCATAATAATTTAGAACATTCATCCCCGTTCCGGAGCCGAATATAACGGCTTCGCCATTCACTTTTTTCAACTCATCAATATGATTGGTGATTGATGGTCCAGCACCGCAAATAATTGCAGGAACATCCTTGAATAACCCTCTGAAAGAATGTCCTTCAGATGATCGATACTGCCTCAAAATATTATGATAGTGGTTAGTAAGGACACCCGATTTTTTCGCAAGAATTTCATTGCTAACGACGAGATACCAACTAGAAATATAGAAAATAACATCCCTGATCAAAAAGCAAATGCTCTCTTTCCATTGTGTATAGAGTTTGGTAGAACCTAAAAAGGAGTTGTAGCGGATGTACCCTTTTAGTAAATGATTAATGCTCTGGTGGACGGAGACTTGAGGGTTTGTTGATGGATAGATGTCAAGGTAGTGGATGATCACCTGCGGGTTGTCTAGTATTTCAGTGGCTAGATTCGTTCCAAGAAATCGATTGATAACACCTAACTCATCTTCAAGAAAAATCAACCGATTATGCGGGTTTTGGTCTAGCCAGAGTTTTATCGTTTTGTAATAATAACCCAATCCTAGCCCAAAGAGAAACACAACTCTGTGTTGTGATAAATCTTTACTTCTGTACCAATCTTTGGCCTCTTCATAAGCACCACTCATGTCGTGGTAATAGATATCTTGATGAGTGATATTTCTTAATAGATTAAGCTCGCCTAAATGTGTGTAGCAGTACTCGTAATCGCTAAAGTCATACATACTGAGCTTAATAGCTGTCAACGGGTCGTAAAGAGAATACTTTTCCAAGTTTTTCTCATAAAATTCGTCACTGTAACTAATGGGTTCTCTGGTATTTTTCATGTTATTTAGCGTCATTTTCCGGAGGCGGGTTCTTGTCAATGACCGATTTCATGATATCGATAAATGCATTCTGTATCGTCACAATTTGCTCGCGTAGCTGTTCAACCATCTGTTCGATCAATGATTGCAGAAGCTCTTGTGTCGTTGGTGTCTTCCAAATCGCTTCTTTCTGGTCCGTTTTATTAACCCCAGCATCTTCTTTCAGTTTTTTATTCAGTTCCAAAAGCTTCTTAATTTCTTCCTTAATGGTGTTGACATCGTTCTTTAGTTCACTAAAGAGAAAACTTGTTTTTCCAGAGCTCTCTTTTTCTAGGGTAGGACCTAACGTTTCGAGACTTTCCGTCATTTGGCTAAGGTTGTTTGTAAATGTCTCCATCTTCATAGCAACAAGGTCGAAATAATCCTTTCCTTGCTCCTCAGGGAACTCAATTATCTCACCTTTCTCGTTCCATAATTTCACATCCCCTTGATCCGTGCTTTGGGTAAAAGATACTTCTTTTAGAACATTCCCTGATGGACTCCATACCCGTCCTGTTCCAACAGGTTGATTTTCCTCGAAATCAAACTCCCCAATTTTATCTCCCCCAAAGTTCCATAAAATCTCTTTGCCGTGTTTATTACCATCCTTGTAATGAATTTCGCGTTTAATCTGGCCGTTAGGGAAGAACAATTGTGCCGTCCCATCATACTGTCCATCGCGATAAATAATCTGAGTACGGACTACACCATCGCGATAATAGTAATCCTGTGGGCCATGCAATTCACCATCTTTATACCTGGTCACACTATACAAAGAACCATCATCATAATATTGCTCCGCACGCCCTACCTTCTTTCCATTGTAATACCAAGTAGAGGAAAGTACCTTGCCTTCTTCATTTCTATAAATCGACGGACCATGTAGGCGACCCTCGTATAAATACCACTCGTGCTGAGTTTCTTTAGCACAGGTGTCGGCAACATTTTCACAAGGCTCACCGGTAAAGTCTTCACAAATATCGACCCCCAAAAAGGAGTCTCTAATCGTTAACTTCCCTCCTTCGAGAGAATACGTATCGTCAGAAGAAGGTTCTGTAACAAGAATAGGGTAATCTTTTTGTGAAACGGAAGGGTGAGATTTCTCACTCTGTACTTTGCTGTTACTGGCACCCAAAGCATTTTTTATCAAACCAGTGTTCTTTTCGACAGCTTCTTTCAGTAAGTTAAACCTTACAGAATGTAACTCCGCAGTCTCTTGGCTTACCTCGTCAGTATCAAGCCATTCTTTGTCGAGTTCCAGTTTGTGGATTTCGTTCTGCATCACGTGCATGATATGGTTGTTGTAAACCAATAGTACGTTTTGGTAGGCGTCTTCCTGGTCAAGCTTTAATACCTCGCTAGAAATTTCTTCAGTCACCAAGTTGAATGGATAAGTACCGCCTTCGGCAATATTCGCGATCATCTTTTTGTATTCTTCGGTGATTTTTTTGCAGAAACCGTAGCACTTGTCCATGCTTATGTGTAATGTCTTGAGGACATCAACTATTTTTTCTCCACTCACACCCGAAGGCATCTGACACCGACTCTGTATTGATGAATGAACAAGCCCTTCGAAATCATACTGCTTATCTAAATGGCTCTCCGCAACTTCTTTTAAAGGTATGTTTTCTACACCAGGAAAACCTATGCCGCCTTCTGTTGAGTTAATAATCTCTAGAGAAGGAATTTCCAATGCAAACTTCGAATACCACACAGACTCAAGCA
>JAJFMC010000016.1 GCA_021772365.1 Chlamydiota bacterium | reverse complement strand
AGGGACGAATGACATTTGCCACATTCACAGTGCTCATGGGAATTACTGGTGGAATACATCCAGGCGTTGATAACTGCTCGAAAAAAAGTGAAAATCCTAAAACTCATAAAACAAAAGAGTGTAACAAAAAAATAATCAAGGTTTCCAAAAAGAAAATTAACGAGTCAAGGCTTGATGCTATTTCTAACCGAGACCAAATTAATTTAGCTAATAAAAAAGCTAAAAAATTAAATGAGCCAACCCAACCCCAAAAAATAAAGCTTTATATCAGTAATGAAGAGCGAACATGGGAAAAACAAGCAAAAAAAGTTCGGATGAAACTGTTGCGTGATAAGAAAAAAACGAGGCTGGCTTCTCGCTCTAGAAGACGTGACTTAAAAAATCAGTTTTTAAATCCTGACATGTACTTCCATGCAAGGTTAGAAAATGAAGGTTTTGATCAAGAGGGGTACAACCGAAAAGGGCTTGCACGACATGTGTCTAGTTACCCCGGCCCCTTTGAATTGGAAGAGAGCTTTAGTGAATATGATAGCGATGGTTTCGATCGCTTTGGGTATGATGAAAGGGGTTATGATCGATACGGATTTAATATTTTGGGGTATGACTGTAACGGCTACGACACAGAGGGGTATGACTGTGGGGGATTCGATAAAGATGGTTATGATTTCTTCGGTTATGATTATGAGGGTTATGATGTAAAGGGATTTGATCAATATGGGGTTGATAAAGTTGGTTATGATATATTTGGCTTTGGCGAAGATGGGTATGATCGTGAAGGACTTGATCATCATGGCTATAATAAAGAAGGTTTTGATAGCAGAGGTTATGATTTCGATGGGATTGATAGGCTGGGGAATAAAGTCGGTCAATCCTACTTTAAGAAGAAACCAGCTCCTGCAAAAAACAACCAGCTTAACTCTTCCCTACCAGAGTTAAACTATGAAGATCTTGAAGGAATGGTTATGAAGCAAAGGGTTAGGTATAGAGATTATGTTTAGAGCTAACAGGGAGTCTTGAATTGGTGGATGATCTTGTAAACCTACTCAATGAGGTGGGAATGTTAGCGAATACACCGCGTTCTGGTTTTGCTTTTTTAGGTACCGGAAAGCAGTCTGTTGCAGAGCATAGTTATCGCATGGCACTTGTCGCTCTTGCACTAGCGCGATTAATAGAAGGACCTGTTAACATTGAGAGATTGTTGCTCATTTGTCTAACGCATGATCTTCCTGAGGCTCGTACCGGAGACATGAACTATGTCAATAAGAAGTATGTGAAAGTCGACGAGGCAAAGGCTCTCAATGAATTGAGAAGCGAATCTTCTCTTGGTAAAGAGTTTGCTGGGTATATCGATGAATATAACTCGAAAAAAAGTATCGAATCGATGATTGCTAAAGATGCTGATCAGTTGGAGTTGCTTTTGTGTCTCAAGGAAGAGAGTGACAAGGGAAACCCGCGTGCGATGGAGTGGTTTGAGAACGGAGTGAAACGCCTCGTCACAGATGTGGCAAATTCGATGGCTGAAGAGATTCGTGCAACCCTTTCAGATGCTTGGTGGATTCGTGATAAAGAAGACCCCCACTGGGTCCATGGTGGAAATGATCAGTAAACTACGTCGAAACTGGTAAACTGGCTGTATTGTTCTGGGTGGTTGATTTCAAAACGTGAAACCTCCCCCATTCCTGGCTCTTTTTTGAGCCTGTTGAGTAGGATTTCCAGGTTTTCTTTAGATCCTTGTGCCCACATTTCTACAGTTCCGTCTGGAAGGTTTTTTACGGTTCCCATAACACCTATGGATCTGGCGTGGTCGCGGGTTGTTGCACGAAAGAAGACGCCTTGAACTCGGCCATGGACAATCACATACATGGTTACTGTTTCGTTCATCACTTAACTCTTGCTAATCTCATATGGTTACTCGCTATCGAAAGGGAACTCTTCGATGAGACGACGGATGTCATCTGGGTGACTAGCTTTACTGATTTGTCCCCTAAAAAATCGTGTCCCTGCCGATTTTTTGATGTACCAGCAACCGACGCGACGCATATCTACAGCTACACGACGTTCGTTGTGGTATTCGATGGTGTTGTGGAAGTGTTTTATGAGTGCTTCGCGGCACTCTTTAATACCGCGTTCGATGGGGGGGAGACCCTCGCGGTAGCGGAGGATGTCTTCGACAATCCATGGTTGTCCCATTGTTCCACGTGAAACAAGAACGGCGTCGCACCCTGTGTGGTCGAGCATTCGTTGAGCGGCCACTGGGTCGAAAACATCACCATTTCCGATCACTTTGATGGTATTTGCTGCTTCGACACATGCCTTGATGTAGTCCCAATTCGCCGGGCCGCGATAAGCTTGTTTTCTTGTGCGGCCGTGAACGGCGATGGCTACAGCGCCGGCTTCTTCAGCTATTTGTGTGATTTCATGGGCGTTGATGCTGCCGTCATCCCAACCAGCTCTTACCTTTACGGTTACTGGTATGTTGACGGCTGCGACCATATTGGCGATGATATCTCCTATTTTGTTTGGAGATTTCATCATACCGGATCCGCTACCGTCTTTGGTG
>JAJFMC010000150.1 GCA_021772365.1 Chlamydiota bacterium | reverse complement strand
CATCCAGTGAACTGCAAATCGGTAGAATCGAGGAAGCTCTAAATGATATAGAGACGGCATTAAGTATATTCCCAAAAGATTTAAAGTTACTTAACATTAAAGAAAAAGTTCTCGAGGCTAAGAGAAAAACGGCAAAAGCGTGTTCGCAAAAAGAACATTCAGTGAGGCAAATAACTGAACCTGATAGGCAATTAAAATCCAAAGATTTGAAGACTATCCCCATACCAGAAACACCCAAAGAGTCTTCACAATCCCTCCCTGTAGATAAAAAAAATCAAATCGAATCTATTGAAGATTTATTAGAGGTATACTCGTCTTGTGAGAAACCTGAAAAAGAATTTATTCAAAATTTTCTACAAATGTTGATCGGAATCTCAGAAGATTATTTACTGAAAGTAAGAATAGGAAGTATTGCCAAGCCTGATAAAAAAACAGGGAAATTGCATGAAGAAAAAACTTCACAAAATGCCCTAGAGAAGACAGATCTTAAAAATTCGAAAACTACGGACCTTGGTGACCGCTCCCAGAGAGATGTTGTTAAGAAAAATCTTCATACAATTTCCCTTGATGAAAAAACCTTAAAGAAAAACTTTGTGAAGTGGCGTGGAAACTTCACATATCCACTGGAATTAGTATCGATACAATCTGTCTTATTATTTTTAGCTACAACACATCGAGAGGCTTCAAAAGCAAATGAAGAGTTAGCAAATTTAGTCCTAAAATACTATTTCGAAAGGGTTTTTCGTTTGGTTTCAGATAAAGAAACTATTTTGGAAGCTCCCCAAAAAACTGATCCACTGAAAAGGCTTAGAAAAGAATATCCAACATTCACAAAGATCCTCAATGATTGCGTACTTAATACGGAAAAACTTGGAATAGAATTTGGAACTCAAAAAGTGACACAATATCTCTACGACGCATATTTGAATCTTGCTCTACAGTCCTATCGCGTCAACAAACTGAACATCTCTATGGTTCTTGATAAGCCTACAAATACCAACTGTAAAACACATACGATTTTCGTGTTAACAAAACGCTCTGACGACATTCACCTCACTCCACTTTATGCCTATGAATCGGTTGAAGGCTGGATAGAACAAGTCGCTGTCATTGACCAGAAACAAGCAAAGCTTGAAGCGACACAAAAGATCACGAAGTTATTACCAAAAGGATCTTACAAAATTGTTGCGGGAAATATAGTTATGAAGAAGTCAGGTGCTGCAAATCTTCGCGATATCGTCATTTCATCACCCAACATTCTTATCATAGGTAAGTTCCGTGATGTACCATTGGAGGTAGAGGAAAAAGATGCTGGCGATTCAGCGAACTATGGAAGAACAGGTATTACCCGAAAATATATGCTTGACACAATTGGTGATTACATCCCAGTTGAAACTGCAAAAACAACCACATTTAATGAGGCTGTTTGGCCTGTAGATAGGGCAAGCTCAACAAATACACAACCAAAAGCGGTCAACGCACGTAAACGTAAAACTATCGATATCAAATCTTCTAAGCCCTCAGAACAAAAGAGGCAAAAGGTTACCAACAATACGCGAGTTGAAACAGTTGATGATGTAGGTATCAAATTGATCCCCTGTTACTATGAATCCAATCACGACGAGAGCATCCCTCAACCATTATTAGCGATTTCAAAAACTAAAAGCGTGAAGAGCGCACCCTCACGGAAACGTTGGGTAGGAGATTTAAGAGGATCACGTCGAGCATCGTATGACATTGATTTCGACAAACCAAGTTGGAGTTCTATCGACCCACGATATTTTGCCAACTGTTCAGGACCAGAAGATCCTCAGTGGGATTTCCAGGTTCAGCACCAAAAAATACAACAAATGAAAAATTGTTTTGGACAAAACTCTTTATTAGAGAAAGCAGATCCCGAACGGTTCAAACAGCTCCAATCTGTACTTAGAGCTGAAGAAAAAGAGCTACAGCGGTTAATCCATGAGTATCAGCAGAAAAAAAAGCAACGAACCAGTTAACCCCTTTAATTAAATAAAGTTCAACATACCGTAGGCGTTGGCAAGGAGATCTGCGAGGTAATAGTAAAAGTGTTTATAATATAAATATTAAATTTTAATCCGAGAGAAAAGCATGACAATTATTGACAGTACAAAAAGTTCTACATCATCCACACCATTGTTACAAGCCAGTTTTACAGGACATCTGCCTCCTTTTATGCTACAGAGTAGTGATGATGATCCAATGACTATTCATGAAAATGGTTCTACACAATCCCCCCAATCATGTTCGGAAAAAGTTGAATTAAAGAAATCATCTGACCAAGTTCATGAACAAACTATCATCGATTTTACCGTACTAGCTACAGAACAAAATGACCAAGTATTGGAAGGTTTACTAGAGGAACAAGATATTGATGGTGCGTACAAACACATCTTGACAATTTCAAAGGAAATGTTGGATTGGAAAGATTTTGAGAGGTCTATGTGTTACGCATTTACTGCAATTATTTCACAACCTATTGAACTCCAGGCGTATATGATTTATGCATCAGCCCTTTCTCTTTCAGGAGAGTGTGAGGAGGCATTGAAATGGTTGGATGAAACGAAAACATTTTTCCCCGAAGAATCATCAATTTTCAGAGAGTGTTATTATATAACAAAGAAGGTTGGAAAGGATAAACAAACTCAAGAGGCTTTATTAAACTGGTTAAAAACAGATAAAAATGATGCAGATGCTTGGATAGAAATGATCGAAAAAGAAAAAGAGGAATCTCTTGATCAGGCACTAGAGACAACGAATAAAGTATTAAAGAATCATTCGCAAGACCCCAAGTTATTGCGATTGAAAGAAGAGTTAGAAAAGGCTTTGGAACAAACACCGGTCGATACCTTCTATGATATGAACTTTGAAGATTCTTCCAGTTTCCCTGAAACTACTTCTACCAGAAAGACACGTACTCCAACTCCCCAACAACAAAAGTATCCATATTTATATAATTCTCTTTCTAAAAGAGGGCTCTCTATTGATGAAATTAACATCTCCACTATTAAACGAGAAGTGTGGAGAAGAAAATTACAAACTCTATCAGAACTGAAAAATACAAGAAGAGTAAGGAACCTACAACATGAAAACCGTAAGAAAAAACTCCGAGAGACTAGGAGGAGGTATTTAACTGAAGTTCATGAGCCTAGTCGAGGGTTTACGCTACCTATAGCATCCTCAAAAGGAAGACACTCTTTGAACCCTAAAGTTCGTTCTATAGCGTTATATTCAACAGAAAAAAATGAAGAACTTCAAGATCGGAAACTTTCATTTGTTGATACTTTAGAGAGTCGTCGAGCTGTTCAGCTGCCCCAGGAATTTCTTGATAAAACTGATTTTTTTATATCAGAGTTTCACCGTAATGGAGTAGAACCTATCGAAGTCATCGACTCTATGGTCAGGTTATCAGGAATCCATAATACTAACCGAAGGCGCTACGAATGGCGATGTCATATTATCCCTATACAAAGAAGAAGCAGGCAAGATAATCTCATTGGTGCGATTATTGCAGGGACAAATTTAATAAAAAAACCTGCTGAAGAGGTGATTAGCTTTTTAAAGTTACTCAACCGAGTGAATAACATTACTATGCCTAAAATTTGCTTGTTAGCAAGAATCAATAGTGATGCTTTAAATAGTAACCGAGCAGGAAACAGTACCATACACAAATTTCTTTGGAAGGAGCTTCAACAACATGGAAGGGTACCTACGGACAAAACAAGTGACATCTTAAAAAATCTTGAGTTCCAAGGATTCAAAATTAAAGTGTTTTCCAAATCCTCAGATGAAGAGGTTCTTATAAATGGAAATAACCCTCATAGAACAATTAGGCTACTGAAAACACAAATTGGGGAACACCCTCACTATGACCTACTTTACCCCCAATTAAGTGAAGAGGAATGGAGTGATGGAATCCTTATAAATGATTGCCTATTAAAAAGTGGAATGAGTCAAGACGATGTTGACAACTCGAAAATTTCGATTACCCTCAAGCACGGAAAGTCAATATCTACACACCAATTTGATGTGATTCCTCTTGTATGTAATCCCAACCACAATTTTTACCAAGCGGTTGTATCAGGTGTAAATACTTATCAATATCAAATGGAATTGATTGAAGACGTGACTAAGAGTCTTCTAACCTATTTGGAGAAAGTCATCAATCAGTCAGGTGAATTGAAGGTGGCAACTATTCACCAAGCTTCAAAGACGTTGAGCGCGTTTGTTCGGTCAATACATAGGGAATTGAAGGGTTATCAAATTGAGGAATATTCACAGAAATTCCGTGAAATGATTCCTCTATTAAATGCTTTTGACAAATACGTCCAGGGTATTCAAAACAAACCATTTTTTAACCTTCTCCTGGACACACATACACTTCTGCGTAAATTTCACCACACTATTGGAGATTTGCAAAATAACATCAACCATATGAAAATGGAACATGACAGATCCTTCCCTCCCTCATCAATAATTGCTCGTAAAAACCCAAATTCACTGCTTCATACCAATTTGAATAGTTCGAATACACACCATTGGTTATGGAAGGAAATACAGCAGAATGGAGAACTCAAAGTAAGAGGGGTCGATCAGAAATATACAGACCTTCAACATAAGCAAATACCTGATGCAATACGACGTGATCTAGAAAACTTGGGTTATAAAGTCGTTATCTGGGTCAAGGGAAGTCGTTCTACCAACACCATTTCTAGAAACTTTGAGTTTGAGAATCGCTATTTGCTTCCAACAACGAGTAATTTAAAAACCATTCACTTACTTGAGTCCACATTTTCTTCAAGAAAGCATTATGACCTTCTGATTCCAAAAGAAGGAGTGCAAACACGGCCTATATCACCTTCGCATGGCTCCCTATCAAGAAAAAGAAACCTGGTAACATCCAAAGAGACTGTCAGAGGTGCCACAAATAAGCGCCATTGTCGCCACACTTCTCCACGTCAGATTGGAGGTTTGTCATTACCTTCTTTACAGCAAGGTCCCCGAGGGATCTATTCGCGAGGAGGAAGAGGAGGCCGTACCGGAAGAGGCGGTTTTTCAAAATAAACGTGAAAGGAAGATTGAATTAGTTTTCGAGTCTTGGACATTAATAATTAATACCCTTCACCCTAGTTTAATAGTATATTATGGTTGACAAACTAATCAACAAACAATAAAATTTCATCAATTTTTTCTAATATTAGAGAGGTATATACCATGACCATTTCCGAATTTTCCCAAGAACCGAGAAGTACATTTTCACCTATTTTTACAGGGAGTAGTCAGGGGGCTTTTTCTCCAGATTTTTCCCTTACATCGAACATCCATAACGAGCCATTATTTTCTAGTACTCCTCAATTGGTAACATCTCCAGGTATTACCCTTCTCGAAAAACATATTGCAGTATTCAAAGAAAATACTTCGAGTATTACTTCTGAATTACAGCGACTCATCAAGGAGCTTGAAGAAGGACTAGGCTTTATTAAATCCAAAAATAATACTGAGGGGATCAATAGTTTTAAATCTATAATTAATGAAAAACCTGATGACACTACATTGCTATCTTGCGCACATTTAGGATGTGCTATTGCTTATAAAAATGACAACAAGCAAGAAGATGCTCTCTCACATTTCTCCGAAGTTTTTGAAAAAGAAAAAATTGAAGATCGATATGTACTAACAGAATTGGTCAACTTAAGTATAGAGACGGCAGACTTAAAAAAAGCCTCTGAATATTACGAGTTTTTGTTTAATTCTTACGATGCTAGTGATTCCCCTTCATTACAAAATTTCTTGGCAAATAAATACATTAATTTATTAACTGATCATGTCTCCAAATCTACAGAATATAATAGTACTATTTTTGACGATGGGTATGGAATTGTACAAGTTTATGAAGAAAACTCCCTCGGCCTTGATGATACTATCGAAAACATCATAAAATCTCATGAGATCTTAGGTAAATTTTTTTTACTGTATGCTCTTAACAGGTTGAAGTACAAGCCGGTGTCAGATTTTGAGCAGATGATTGATGATGGCTCAAGTCTTCTACCTGCAGAGATGTCGACTGAAATGTTACTTCAATCGGGAATTGATCATTTCGTATCGATAGTTGATAACAAGTTTTCCGATCTTGAAACCTCTGTTTCTTGTTTAAAGATACTATTGTCGATATTTCATCATACTTCTATGCAGTTCGGCATGACAGCTGAAAAAGGGAAGTCGATGATTTCCTTAATCTACCTCCTACATAGTAAGAACCAAGATAGCATAGACAGCGCTTTGGTGTACCGTTTTGGAAACGTCTTGGGTGAAGTCTTAGATAAGGACGATTCCACTTCCGATTTTGATAACACCCTACTTTTAGCAAAAATATACTTTCTTTGTTTGTGGAATGACCAAAAGAATCATCATGCGGTGAAAAAGCTTGGGGAAAAACTTACAAAACTCAGCACAACAAGCAGTAGCAATGAACGATATCTCATAGCTGCAAAGAACTGTGAGGAGTTCCACAAGGTGTTATTGGGAAATTCGTCGGTATCATCGATAACAAGTTTTTCATTACTTGCAAGGACGTTTCCCTATGACTTTGGTATGACCTCTCTTTTAGAACTTATAGATGAGGCATGCGAATATTTAGAACTAGACACCTTACACATTAACTCAAAAGACATATCCAACAAATTCCATTTAGACACGGAAACCCTAAAACATTTCCGTCAAAATGGCGGGTTCCCATTACTAATGAATGAAATCAGTGATTACGTTTATGCATCTGTTGACGAAGACCCCTTACTAACGAACAATACTGCTATTACCAGTCCATCCTTTGGAGCATCCGATCCATTTTTCGATACGATGTACTCTGATAGTTTACAAGGTAGGGTACCTATTCAAGGGGCACAAATAGATTTCCTTCCAGAAATATTTACTTCATTGACAGATGAGCAGAAAGAGACTGTAATCGAAATATACAACCATATCGTCAAGATTTACACCACCTGGAGAGAATCTGAAACATTCCGCTACCACTATTTTACAAACGTGAAAGAAACCAATGGTCAGACCCCAGTTTTAGAGCTACATTGGAATACCACGGAAATGTTCATCACCAAAATCAGAGAATTCCTTTCAACTGAAAGCTGCAGTGAAAAGTTGAAGCTATGTTATAGTGTTATCCAACAAATTTTTAACAATTTCATAACATTTAATCCCCTGGATGAGCTGAATGAAGCTCCTAGATGGTTAGTGTCGTTGCAACAGAGTGACGAATTGCTATATTACATCATTAGTTGTTCTGTTATTTCAGAAGCTGACGATATGCCTGATACAGAACTATCTCTATCTGACCAGAGTCAGCAAGGTGACCAGCAAGTGTTACAGTCTCATATTTTGGGGCTATACTACCTTCAGAATCTTTTTCTAAATTCACTTAGTGACCACCTTGAGGATTTTCTTAACCCCGACTTTAAGCTGTTCGATGAAGATAAATATCTAACCTTAACTTTAGCAAAATGTGGCTACCGAATCGGCCTCAATCCATTTATCGTGCATTACTCTCCAAAAGGCTGGCCTGTATCTATTTCGCGAGATGAGCATCTCGTCGGTGAAAAATTTATTTCAACAATTTGTAAGTTAGATGATGATTTACCTGTTAACGACCACGGCCAAAACTGGCTAACGACAAATCAAACTTATTATTTTTGCGAACACTTGGGTGAGAATGGGTTGGAGGTATCTTTAGAGGACGGTCAATCTATCAGATTCACAATTATACCAGATCAATCATATAACAATGTAGTACCAGGGAGTTTACCTTCTGACGATATTGACACAGATCATGAGGCGGTACAGCCTTTGAGTGATGACGATGGCAATAGTCAAGGAGAGGATATTGACCCTCTAGTTAGTAATCGTCCTATAAGACGCAGAAGGAGAACTGGGAATCAAGGTGGGGCCAGTACCAGTAACGACTTATCAAGCAAGCGTACGTTAATTAAAGAGATTCTGGAAAAAATTAAACCTTCTGATAGCGACGATTTTATCAGTATGATGAGTATGAACGGCGTGAAACGCCTTTCTATTG
>JAJFMC010000149.1 GCA_021772365.1 Chlamydiota bacterium | reverse complement strand
ACAAACTCCTACAACCAAAGACTCGATTGCTCATATGGTTAAGTCCGCCTTCCTTGCTGGAAGCATCCAATTAGAAATCGGTAAATGGGAATATACCCTACGGAGTTACGAGAAACAGATTCAAGAACGTTCAGAAGCCGCCGCCACTAAAAAACCTACTCAAAGAAGTTATGAAAACTTAAGATCCCTAACGACAGATCGGGTGAAAGAAGCTGCAAGAAAAGTTTTAGAAACGATACTTACTTCCCAAATTCAAAAAGGGGAAATCCTTGAATTAGGAGCGAATGAGTTAATCTATAATGGAAAAAGCTACCTTGCAAATTTGTCACCTAAAATGATGCAAAATCAATTTATCTATTCTGATAAGCACACACCAAAAACCACCAAAAATATTAGAAAACACAAGAACTACCGCCAGATCGCTATAACCAAAATTTCTAAACATTTGAAAACAGGAGAAACCTACATGAATATTGTTGCTCTTTCTGTTCTAGACACAATTCCAAGAAATCAATTACCTCTCGTAGCTAAAGAGCTTAAAAGTGCCTTAAAACAGGGCGGAAGGGTGATAATATTGTCAGATCTTCTTTTCGACCAAAGTCCTTTTTCCGAAAAACATTCAGAAGGGAGCAAGCTTGTCATTCCAATGATCGAAGGTAATATTCTTGGTGCAAAAGTCATTTCTATCAAAATACTAAAAGAGCGTGCACAAGCCTTTGGCAGTAGATTTGTGAAATACCTAAATGATCTCTTAGAGTTACCCCATTTAGATCGGTTCAATTATCTAATGGCCTCAAAGAATTTATGCTCGCTAAAAATAAGCTCTATTTTATGCGCGCTCTGTGCACCTGATGATTATGAAATGATTGATCACAGAAAATCCTATATCAATGATCTTGAGTCAGTTTTTAGCGATGATGGTGATTATAAAATCTTAGAAAACGGCTACCAATCCGCTAAGGTTGAAGTAGACGGGGCATACTACCAACAATCAAGTTTGGGAAGAAACTGTTCATTGATTAATAAAATTACAGTTGATGTCAGTAGTGAAAAGTTTATTACATATTCTTACGATTCTAGAGTTACAAAGGGAAAAATAGTATTGATATCGAAAATTTATGCCTTCGTCGCTGAAATGATCAAATAGAGCCAATCATAAGATCCCAACTACGTATGCGTCAAACTTAACCATTTCTCCTTAAAGTGCAGGGCACTAACCATTAAAAAAATTATTTGAATTTTAACTAACATTCCAACACCAAAGCACTTCGCGCGACCTATTCGGTGATATGCAACTCATTATTATTAAAAGAACAAGGGGTGTTTACCCACTAAACTTCAAATAATTTTTTTTTAACACTTAACACCCCGCCTTACAGTGTCGAAGCGAAGACATTAAACATCCTTTTTGTAATAATATAGCATGTAAGAATTCCACTTTTTTTCGCATACACTTTCATAGCCCTCTTTTTCGTAAAACCTGACAGCTCTTGTTAAATTATCCTGTGTGGTAAAATAGACCGATTTAATACGCTCGTCCCTACAATGAGACTCTACTCTCTGTAAAAGCCTTTGAGCGAGGCCCTCACCCCGATACTCCTGAACAACGGACATCATATATAACTCGACACCACTGTAATCGATAAGTTTTTTGCGTGGACGCGGTTTGATTACCGCAACACCTAAAACCCCTGTTTAGCTTACAGCAACCCAAACCCTTCGATTGATTTGTTTGTACCCCGCATCACAATCCTTTTGTAATTGCCTCACGACTTTTCCGATGTGACCCTCATGATAATCATTTGTATCCCTATGCAGTTCTTCCACATCACTAAATTTAAGCAATCCGTTTAGTTTAAGCAAGTTCACTGCATCGATCTCAGAAAAGTTCATTAGTAGAATCGTCACACCATATAATGTAGTCTTATAGGATTTCATCGGACGATCGTCGATTTGATCCGGTGATAAGCATCCTGCTTTTTTTTTAGTGATATGGGACTACTTAGGACAGCAAAACCTCATACATACAATATAAACTTAATTTTCAATTTACTCAAACACGGCCATTTTTTTACCTACCACTGCGATAGAGTCAAGTATTGCCTATTGAATCTAGGATACTTATGAAACTTTCCATGTGATCATGGAGAGAGAAGGACCCACCTATAATGCTGCATATTCCCAGAAATTTAGTGGTCTCAGCAGCCCTGTTGCTATATGGATTTTATGTATCCACCAAATTATCTTGATCCTTGAACGCTAAATTGCTATGATGTGGCTATTCTTTTGGGGCAATAGCTCAGTTGGTTAGAGCAACGGACTCATAACCCGTAGGTCCACAGTTCAAGTCTGTGTTGCCCCACTTTTCTTAAATCATTACTCTAGAAAGGATTAAGCTGAAACATAGTGAGTCGTCAGATTCGATCAAGACGGCACATCCACTGCCGTGGACCGAAGAGGGACCAAAAGGTCACAACAACTCACAGCAAACAACAGCAACTTCCCTATCAGATTCAGTAGCTGACCCTATCTTTTACATTAAGCAAAGGGTCATTACATTGAAAAAACTCGAAGAAATTAAAAAAAGGTTACCACCTGGAATTGATGTACGTATCAGTTCAAAAAACATTCTTACATTCAGAGCAAGATTTCGCCGAAAAGGCTATCCCGATCAAGTCAAAACTTTCCCTGACATCAAGCTAGCAAAAACCTGGCTTGATGAACAGAATCGCAATGCTCTCATGGGTATTCACCTGCCTCATATTAAAACCCGATGTTACCAATTAAACGACGCAATAAATCGTTACATCAAAGAAGAGCTGCCTCGGAAACCTAAAAATGCGAGCAATGTCCTTCACCATCTTAAATGGTTTCTAAAAGAGTTAGGAGACTATGCCCTTACAGCAATTCGGCCAAGCATGATCACTGAAGTTAAGCATAAACTGGAGCAAGAGATTACAGTTAATAACAAAAAGCGATCACCAACAACAGTCAGAAGGTACCTTACATCCCTCTCTCACCTCTTTACGGTAGCTGTACGAGACTGGGAATGGATTCATGAAAACCCAGTATTAAAAGTGTCAAAACCCAAATCAAATCCTGGAAGACAAAGATACCTTACCGATGATGAAAGGAAACGCCTCCTACATGAAGCTAAGAATAGCCAATGCCCTATCTTGTATCCTGTCGTTGTTCTAGCGCTTTCAACGGGTATGCGCCGTGGTGAAATAACAAACCTCCGTTGGGGGGATATAGACTTGTTCAAAAACCAAATAATACTAGAAACAACCAAGAATGGGGAGCCAAATATAATACCCTTAGTAGGGAGTGCTTTTAAAGAAATTTTTAAGCTAGAAGCTTCCAATACAAAGAAATCGGAACTTGTATTTCCTTCTCCCAATAATTCAAACAAGCCTTATGACTTCCAATCGGCATGGAACACAGCTCTGAAAAGAGCAAAAATCCACAACTTCACCTTCCATGATTTACGCCATTCAACAGCTTCTTATCAAGCTGCAAACGGTAGAAGCCTCTTTGAAATAGGTCAACTACTCGGACACAAAAGCACTCAAACAACTAAGCGCTACGCGCATTTAACAAATAAACATACGAAACAAATGGTCGAAGAGCTCGACAAAAAACTTTTTGGAGAACAAAATTATGTACCATAGTACGTGCCCAATCGAATATATGCCCTTTAAAGCAGACAAAAATGATTATTTCTTAGGTTTGAAAAGAACACGTGTTTCCGTAATTGAAGCGTCTCATCTTGTTTGCGGAGTATTACCGCTCATGGACAATTCTTTTGCCTTTTTATCTCCTTATACGCAAGCTATAAAGCCATTATATGAATTCTTAAAAGATGCAGCTGAAAATAATAAAGTCCATGATGTAGTTTTTGAAAATAATCAGATCAAGGCCCCTCTAATGGAGTGGGTACGACGCCTTGTACATATAGATTCTAATTTTCCATTTCCAGAACAACTGTGCGTCTTAATAAATATTGAAATGGAACGTATAGAGAATGCAAATACCGTAACTTTTGACAGCTACGACTCATTTTCAGAAATGGAAAAAAATCAAAAAAAACTAAAATGGAAAGAATTTAAAGATAAAATTTGCCAGTTAGCGGAAAAATACAATCAGATACCCCATATCTATCTTAAAAATCACCCAAAAATCAAGTCGTTAATTGGGGATTATTATATGAGCGACAGTAGATTCGTTGACTTTGTTTCAAAAACGATTTGTGAAGCAAAGAAACATAGAAAGTTTAAAACACGATCGCGTGGTCGAGGTAAGAGTAACTTTCTCGATTTATACGATTCTTCTTCAGATGATGAGAAGCAATGGTTTGATATAATCCGAGACAATGAGTCTAAAAAAGCCAAAAAAAAGCGGAATTAGCTTAATTCCGCTTTTCTAGAATCTTTTTCACAACCTTTTTTTGTTAATGAACTCGCATGGTTAAATTGGCAGCATGATGCATGCATTGAAGGTATGCAGAACCATGTTAAATATAAGGAGTTCAACATGCAAAAAGAAATAATAAACAGGCTTATACCTCTTACGAAATGGAATGAATACCATGTTTGGCCTACCATTGGGGGATTGAGACATTTAGTTGCAAATGCAAAAGAAAAAAAATGTGAAAGTGTTTTCGTGAAAGCCGGTGGTAGATGGCTGATTGCTGAAAATGAATTCTTTGCTTGGGCTTATTCAAACAAAGAGGCGAAAAAATGAGTGGTGTAGATAGCGAATTTTATGAATGGGAAGAGCCTTTCCTCTTTGAAGACTTTATATTACAAGATTGGCCCAATGAATCACTTCCAGAGGATGCTGAACTTTTTGCTGCTGAGTTGGCGAGGTCAACTGAAACTCCTATTGAGCTGTCTTCGTTAATGACATTTGGAGCAATAGCTTCTGTATGTCATAAAAAATACGTAGTGGCAGTTTCTCCAACTTACTCTGAGCCAGTAAATATTTGGGTAATGGCAATATTACCATCAGGATCTAGAAAAACAGCAGTTTTTTCAAAGGTATTTTTTGCTGTATATGAAGGAGAAAACAAAATTAAAGAGGAGGTAGAAGTCGATTGTAAAAGGAATAATATTCGATACAAAATTAGGAAAGAACGCGTGAAGTATCTCATGCGTTCAGCTGCACAATCTAAAAATGCGAATATCGATGAATTAGAATCTCAAATTCTAGCACTCGAAAGCGATATTTCAAGCATTTCCAGCACTCCGCAGGTCTGGAGTGGGGATGTCACTCCTGAAAATCTAGCTACTCTTATGAGCACTAACGGAGAGGCAATGGCAATTTTAAGCGATGAAGGAGGTATATTCGATATATTATCAGGTTTATATTCAAAAGGTAATGCAAATATTGACATATTTTTACAGGGACATTCAGGAGCAACTGTAAGAGTCAATCGTCAATCAAAACCCCCTATTCTTCTGAATAGAGCCATTATTTCAATAGCACTTACAGTGCAACCTGAGGTGATAATAACGGCGTTAAATAATAAAAAATTTCGAAAAAGGGGATTATTAGCTAGGTTTTTGTATGTATATCCAAAATCAAATATAGGATTTCGTTCACTTGGTGAGAAACCTATAGATGAAAACATCAACAATAAATTTAATTCAGCTATTTTAGCCATTTTTGATCATCCACTTTCAGAAACCAATATACCACACAAATTACTACTAGAGAAGAAGGCTTATGAAAAGTGGTTGGAGTGGTCAAGAGGAGTTGAGAGAATGATGGATCCCGAGCTTGCATATCTTCACCATATTAATGATTGGGCAAGCAAGCTTAGTGGTCAAATTTTACGCCTTGCTGGTTTGATGCATGTCTATAGGTATGCGCATCACAAACCATGGGAACATGAGATTTCTCTGGATGATATGGAACGAGCCATTAAAGTAGGACATGTATTAATTAGCCATGCCTTGAAGGTATTTGGATCCTCTGTAGAAGAAGAGGGATTCTTTACTGCGAAAATGATCTTAAAGTGGATAACTGATAGTAATATAGATAAATTTACACGTAGGGAACTTCTTCGAAAGAATCGGTTTCTGAATAAAGATGATGCTAAAATCGGACTGAATATTTTAAAAAACCGGAATTACCTCCATGAATCGAAGAATCAGCGAAACTTGGGAGCCCCAAGCATGGTTTATGATGTAAATCCTAAGATCATGACATGAGGACAAAGCGGACAGAAGGGACATTATGAATAATTTTGTCCCTTCTGTCCCTAATGTCCAAGTATAAAATGTGTGTTATATGTGAATAAATTACTAAATCAAGGGAGGTAATTTTGAAAACGTCAGAAGAAAAGAAGAAGTTTATCGAGATGAGGGCACAAGGATTATCCTTTGATAAAATATCGTCAGAAATCAGAGTGTCTAAGCCAACTCTTGTTAAATGGGGCCAAGAATTTTCAAAAGACATTGACAATCTTAAATTCATTGAGATGGAGTCATTAGTACAGCAATACGGTTTAGCAATGCACGCAAGAGTTGAAGCATTTGCCTTGCTTCTTCAAAAAGCCATCAATGAATTAAAGGAGCGATCTTTTGAGGGTGTTACTGTTAAGGATCTAATGAATTTAATCGCCACACTCGACGGAAAGATTAACATTGAGTTGTCACGGATAACCTACCACACCGGTGAATATGGTGGTGAATCTGATTTCATATTGGATTGCATGAAGGAAAAAACTTTACCATTTCATTACTAAAACTTTACTAGAAATCGATTTTTATATTTTCATGGATAGGTAGTATTACATTTATTGAAAATAAAAGTTTCTGTGATTTTTGCCATGTTTTGTAGGTTTCCTGCATATGGTGAATGACCATGCTTTTGCAATAAATCATCATAAGGGTGTAAAGCTTCTAAATCCTGAGTGGTAAGAATAATAGCTCTTGTTTTATCAGAGTTAACGGAGGCAATTCTTTTAAGTTCCTCTTGTGAGAACCGATTAAGTTTAGCGAAGACAATATAAACGTCAAATTGATCTTGAGGGAGGGATTCAGCAAGTCTTCCAAGTTTTGAGACATCTTCTTACGTGATTTCTCCGCCTTGGGATTTGCACTCGGATAAAACGATCTCAACTTTCCCTTGATCATTGGGTTTAGGAAGAAGGATGACAAAATCTGACTCGCACTTAAAAGAATTAGATCCTTTCTTTTGAAAGTTAGTAGACGCGCAATAGAGTATTTTCCCCCAGCCCAGGGTGTGTTCCAGTTGTTGGAGAGTGATTTATTCAAAAATGTAACAGAGACCATGCAATAATTTATCACTGACTTTAGTCGTTATAAGCATAAGAATAAATCACCGATATTATATCCCAGTAAAGATTAGTTGAGCGGGATAATCTTCAAATAATACCATACACAAGCAAGAGTTTCAAATACTCATTAGGCTTTAATCGGTTTTAATCAGCAAAGATCGTTTGACATTTAGTGAAATTTGCATTATCATTTAGTCTCCTAATTAGGATATTTAGTTTTTGTGATTTTGGCTCTAAAGGGCACTACTTATAATTCAATCGACTACGAGGAGTTTTAAAAATGGATGAGATGGAAGATCGATGGTTGTCCATAAGTGAAATTTGCAAGTATTTGGGCGTTAGCAACGATACGGTTTACAAGTGGATCGACAAGCATAAGTTGCCGGCTCACCGTATGGGGCGTCACTGGAAGCTTAAGAAGGATGAGGTAGATGATTGGGTGAAATCTGGTGGAGCAGAGCATAAAGCTGAAAAGGTGGATCAATAGTAAATGGGAGCATTCAATATGACAACGAAGCTTGGTGCATATGATACTGCAATAAATGTTATTGGCGGGCTAAAAGATTTTAACGTCATTTTTAAAGCCATAGATTCTCATTTCAGCCAAACAGATTCACTAGAAGAGCTCCTTAATCAGCGAAATGAATTTAATCTTCGTACTGAAAAAAGCCGCGCAAGGATTGAGCTCGAGTTAAAAAAAGCATTTTTGCATTTTGAGAATGAAGATCACAAGGAGCTCATTTGTGGGATTTTCAGCGAAAGGGTACCACTACAAGATAAAGAGTTGGTTCTGGTTTGGCAGTTTGCTTTGAACAACCGATTATTCAGAGAAATCACATCAAAGGTCTTTGTAAAAACCTATTACTCCGGCCGCAGCAGCATCTCCAAGGATGATATTATCGCACATCTGAAAGAGTTTCCTCGGCAAAATGAATCACTGCCGATCCGTTGGTCAGAAAATACGATTAATACGCTTTCTACTAAATACCTTAATTTGATGAGTAAACTAGATTTTGTAAGCAATGGAAGAGTTAAGTCATTCAGACACATACGACCATCATCAGAAGCACAAGTACTCTTTCTTTACTTTGCGAATTTATTTTCTCCAAGTGCCAACAACGTTCTAACGAATAAACTGCTCCCTATCAGCTTTCTCCCTTCAGGGGATATTCACGATAGGCTAAAAAAACTCTCTCTGAAAGGGTTCTTTAACATGAATTTCAATGGGGTCGCCTTGAATATCGAACTAACTCATAGCTATAAAGGAATTTGCGATGCCCTATATAGTTGACTATCAACAAAAATTTACAGACTTGGAGTTTCATATAGAAAACCAAGATCAGCTTCGTCGACAGGCGAACGGTGGGAACAGTATCCTATTTACGTACCTACCGGATGAAGAACAGCAGTACATTGAAAAAGCAAAAGAGCTCTATGCTGACAGAGCTTTATTTATAGATGTCAGCAAGCTGTTGGTTCGGTTCATAGACGAGGACGGTTGGGACTCTTTTAAGGAGTATTACAACGATTTTAAGGAGACTCCTCACCTGATTTTTCGTTCGAATGATCCTACGAAAGATCTTTTTGATTTAATTATTGACGATATTGAGAAAGCCAGTCAGAACGGAAAGATTCCATTTCTAATAAGAACAGGTTGCCTCTTTGGTACAGGGATCGAAAACGTAAACATCATGGAGCATAAGACTGTTATGAATCTGCCACATGCTTTGGTGATTTTTTATCCTTCGAAAATTGAGGATGATAATATTTACTTTTTGAACTTCAAATCCGCATCGAAATATCGCTGCACATTAGTGAAATAAAAGGCCGTATATGACAAAAATAAACGAAATACTGACACTGGATCTTCAGGAAGATATTAAAAGTGTGATCGACCTTGAGGATCGCTCCGAAATGGAAATTCAGCGGGAAATTGAAACCTACATCGTGACTGAAGGAATCGGTGAGAACCTTTACAAATTCACCAATCAATTCACCTCCAATATAAAAGAGACCGGGGTATGGCTGTCAGGCTTTTATGGATCAGGAAAATCCTACTTTGGCAAGATGCTAGGATATATCATCGACAATCCGATAATTAACGGAACGCCTGCCAGAGAACGGTTTATGCCACGACTGAAGGGCGTATCAAACGAGAGTTTGATCGAAATCTCCATCCGCAAACTTGAAGCGGTCAATAGTAGAGTTGTATTCCTAGACGTTGCTAAACAGAATACTGATAGGGGTCTCGCATTCACTCTATTTGCCAACCTCCTGAAAAACCTTGGGCTCCGTGAAGATATATACGGCTACATGGAATTTGACTTGTTAATCGATGGAAAACTCGATGAATTCAAAAGCAAACTTGAATCACTCGAAGGGCAAGAATGGAGTCAATTAAAGGCCAGTAGTCGTCTAATTGCAAAGGTCATGCGGAAAGGATTCGCTGAAATGAGTTACAGTGAAGCTGACTACGAAGACACGATACAAGTTTACCGCTCCGCTATTGAAGATTTCTCTGCAAGCAAGTTTAAGAATGAGCTTGAGAAGTACTTAAAATTTCGACCAGAGGAAACGCTTGTTTTTGTTTTTGATGAAGCAAGCGAGGCTATAAGCCAAAAGAAATTCACTCTGTTGGATCTGGAAGGAATCAGTGAAGCTCTTTCAAGTATTAGTAGTAAAGTTTGGACCATCGCCATTGCCCAAGAAAAACTCGAAGCTGTTATTAGCAACTCAAATATGAACAAAAGCCAGCTGACGAAGGTGACAGATCGTTTCAAAACTAAAATTCACCTTAAATCAACGGAAGTAGATGTTATCATTCGCAGTCGCCTGCTTCATAAAACTGAAGCTGGGTACCAACGGCTCATAGATTATTACAATAAAAATGAAGGCCTTGTATCGGACGCCACCAATTTGAAAACTTCATACCCCACAAAAACGACAAGTGCGGATGAGTTTGCGACTTACTATCCTTTCCATAAATATCAATTCAAGATTCTTCAGAATTTTTTGTTTAGTTCCAATGCGCTTGTAGAGACACAGGTAGCAGCCCGCGGAATGATCATTACAACTTTTGATGTTCTTAGGAAACAGACACGAGAAATGAATCTCTATCATTTTACTCCGGGATACTCCATATGTGCCGAAGCGCAAACGGCCCCACCTACTGAATTAGGAAACAAATATGATACTGCTAGAAAGATTCTAAATGACCGTAAGAGTACCGTAGATGGTGAAAAACTGTTGAAGACTATTCACTTTCTGACAGATTCGGATGTTGTTTTACCGACAGTGGAGAATATCACAAAGAGCTACATCTCCGACATCACAACCTATTATAATGTAAAGCCAGTCATTGAAGACGCTCTCGAACTGCTGGTTGAAGCAAAAGTTTTGCTGCTTTCAAACAATAATTTCAAAATTACTTCCGACCTTGAAGGCCGGCTCCTCGAAGAGATGAAAGGTTTTGAGGTTGAACTCTTCAATAAAAAAAGGTCTTTGATCAACTGCATCAAAGATTACAAGCTGTTTACTCCGATAGCTACCTTTAACGATGGTACAGACAGTTTCAAATTTAGCGTTCTTTCGGAACAGGATGACGAGCTCGCTAGTCCAGGTAGCAAACAGCTGAAATTTACAGTCCACAGTCTGTTCAATATCAGCGATGATCGGCTAAACTTTATCGAGGAACTAAAGCTGAATACCCAGAATCATAAGGATCTCATCACCCTAATCCCCGACAACAAAGAATTTTCGCAAATTGATAAATTGATTGGCGAAGTCATACGTTACTCACACATGGAAGCAAAATATTCCAATGAGACCGATCCTGTCAAGCGACAGATCATTCGGGACTTCTCAAACATCAGGGAGGAAAAGGAAAAAGAGCTCCGCATAAAGATTGAAAAAGCTTATCGAAACGGCTCATTGATCTATATGTTTGATGAACACCTGCTTAATTCAGATAGTTTCAAAGGCACCATCGGCGAAATTCAGCGAAAACTCATTAAAAATATATACACCAAGAGACTTGCTTCCGGTCTGTCTGAAGGGCTGGTACCTAAAATTTTCAGCAGCCGCAAAGAGGGTCTAAGTCGACTTTTTTCCGGAGATGATTTTAAGTTTTTTGATGGTCACGGAAATTTTACCGGAGATCACCTGAAGGTGGTCGAAGAGATTAATTCTAAGATTAAAAGACGATACGTTGACGGTCGCACACTTGAGGCGGATCTCTATGGAGCGCCATGGGGCTACTCATTTGGAACCATCGTATCCACCTTGGCGGCACTTTTAAGGGCAGG
Organism: Chlamydiota bacterium; assembly: GCA_021772365.1. GTDB lineage: Bacteria > Chlamydiota > Chlamydiia > Chlamydiales > Criblamydiaceae > JAJFMC01. The sequence continues at coordinate 589 of JAJFMC010000149.1, read as the reverse complement.
TCGCTTGTCGGTAAAATACAACGCAGTTAATTCGTTTTCCTATGAAGAGAACTGGATTCAGGAGGCCTTTACCAATACCACGAAATTTAAGTCGGTTTCATTCAAGTCCATTACGGAGACGCTTACGGCTGCCCAGAAAAAACAGGCCGTCCAACTGCTGATGGACCTCGAGGTCGAATCCTATAGTGAGCGAAAGGTTGATTGGAATACCAATGACTTCAATCTTGCCGACAGTATCCGGCATATAGCAGAGCATTTTATTGCCTCATTGACATCTCTCTGCGATACGGTCGATGAATTCGAGTCACTATTCCCAATAGTAGCTAGCCAGAAGCAGACTTTGCTCGGTTTTTCAGGGAAGATCACCGAAAGCAATTATATCGAAAAGGTCGAATTTCTTCTAACGAATAGTGACCAGTTCTCCAGCTCCATTCAAACCATACAAAAGGGGAAGAAATTTATTAAGAAAAACTTTTCCAAAGTCAGGGAGTTCAAACGCTTCATTGAAGAGGTGGGTAGCGAGCTCAAAAAGGCAGACAGAACTGATAATATTATAAAGGAAGCACAAGAAGAATTTAATCGACTCTAT
>JAJFMC010000148.1 GCA_021772365.1 Chlamydiota bacterium | reverse complement strand
GGTGGAGCAGGGGTTAGCTCGTTGGGCTCATAACCCAAAGGTCGGAGGTTCGAATCCTCTCCCCGCTATTTTAGGTGAGTTATAACGGCGGTATAGCTCAGTTGGTTAGAGCAACGGAATCATAATCCGTGTGTCCTTGGTTCGAATCCGAGTACCGCTATCATTTTTATCTAAAAACCACTGTTTTTTTTAGTTGAATTCGTTGAAAGATTTTCTGAATGGGCTTGATCGTTTCGTTCTGTACTATCTTCAATACAAGAAAATTGACGCGGGGTGGAGCAGGGGTTAGCTCGTTGGGCTCATAACCCAAAGGTCGGAGGTTCGAATCCTCTCCCCGCTATTTTCTCTCAAAAATCTCATGCTACTATCGAATGGTTTAATATGAACCATTCGGGTGGCTTTTCTCCAAACGAGCCGATAGGACAGGGCAAGTCTTTTTTACTCATCCCCTTAAATAGCTCCAGTCGTTTGCTAAGGACAATTTTCCACTTTTTCATAACATTTTTATTACCCGCGTGTGGTGATTGTGATAATCCGTCAGTAAATTTCTGATAGATGATTGCTGAAAGTAGAAACCTTGACTGCGAGGGGGTTGTTCCGTAGCTTTTGATGACTTCTTGTATATCATTCACTGTTTTATCAAGATTTTTTTTTCCTTTTTTCCTTGCAACGTCAACGGCATAGCTGATTTTTCCAGCTATAGTTCTGTCATTTTCGGTAATTTGGTAGTTTTGAGGGACACCCTCACGTGTTGATTGTTTTGATAAATCGCTCATCAGTTCAGAAACTAATTCCTGAAGGTGGGAAGCTTCCGTTTTTGGGCTGTAGGTTTCTGTATCAACATTGATGGTATTGTGTTTGGGTATTTCTTGAAGGGAATTGCTAAGACTAAGATTATCTTCAGTTGCTTTGTTGAGCGTGTGCTCGGCTAAGTCGCTTACTAAAGAGAGGGTTATTGTTGGAGCGCTATTTTTTTTTGTATTTGAGGGCTTCTTGCGATCGACGGGTACATGCTGAAAGTTGGAAGGTGTTGGCATTTGGGTTATTGTCATTCTTGCAACCTCGTGCTTAATATTTCACCAAATCTCAATTATTGTATTGTGATTGTTATAATTTAGTATGAATATAAAGGATAATCATTAAGAAGAGATAAATATTAAATAGCAAAGTTCTTTCAGTAAAGTAATTATTTCATCCCAATAGTTCAATGCTTGGGATTTATGGAGGGGTTGCCGAAACGGCCGATTTCTGTGTAAAATCCATTTTCGACAATTTTCTCTTTAAGTTTGTATCGATTGTCTAGAAGAGTTAAATATTTTTTTGTAAATTGCTCGCGTTTCGGGGTAAGTTTGATTTGCTTGCTTTCACGAATGATATTTAATTTATACTGAAAATAGATGACTGTATTGATAAGGCTTGCAATAGCTAGATATTGTTCATTTTCCGTATTTTCGCTGTTGATCTGATCGTTTACCTTTTTTGTCAGTTTTTCGAGGTTATCTATATCCATAACTTCATCCAAATCTTGCCTTTCAAAAGCGAAGACCGTATGGGAGATGTACGGTTGTTCAGGGGAATATTTAGCGAAACATGAGTTAAGCTTATCTATTTCTTTTCTGATATTCGTTTTGTCTACGTTCTTATATTTGGTTAACGCTTTTATTAGATTATCTGTGGGAGTATCGGGCCAGTTTTTGTTTACTATCGTCATTGTTTTCCACCTATTGCCAGTTAGACTATGAGTATATTCATGATGTAACGATGTTAATAGCTATTTCTAATAATTGCAATCATTAAAGTTGTGTAAAGAAATATCTTAACGGTCTTTTGATGTTTATTTAATTTAAACTTAAATGTTTTTTTCTAATATCGATATTTAAAACAAAGCAAATTACTCAGCCTATTTACGTCAGGAGAAGATAAAATGAACCAGATCGGTATTAATCAAGCACAGCCAAGTCTAAGTGGAGTAGATCATAGCTCTATCATTGGCGTTACAAATGTTCGCTCTTTAACAGCATTATTTGATCAATCAAAGCAACCAACGGAAAGCGCGCCAGCTAATGTTTCTGTCGAAGAACATCATGTAGAACCAGCAAAATTTAACACAGAAGAAAGAGAGGTTGACGGAGGTCAAGTGGAATTCGTTGAACCTCGTCTTTCGCTTGGACAAAATTTTCGTGTTCAAGTTGTGAAAAGCGGACAACTTGTCTTTGATGAAGCTGCTGAACAAGAGCTAAGAAACGAAGCTGTTAAAGATTTAAAGAAAGCACGAAAGTCTCCTGATAAATTTGAAGGTCGTGTCGGAGCATATGGTAAGTCAGTAGTAGGTCTCGGCAAAGGTGATGCGAAGGAAGAAATGAAAATAGCTAGTTTTGACAAGTCTCATGAGGATTACTCGAAAAGAGAGACCGAGATGGTGGAAAGAGGAATTACACGGCGCTTCCACGGAAATGATGAAGGTGGTTTCAACACTGTGATTGCTAAAGGTCAAATTAAGCCTGGTCATATTCCTGCTGAAATTCTTGCTGATTTGGGAGTTGATAATAAGGTCCCAGCAAGAATCAATAATAAACAAGAGCTTCTGACGCTTCTAGATCACGAAATTGATTCATATCCCAATCATATGCTTTCCGATATTACTCAAGCGGATTTGAAAGGAAAGACACAAAAACAGGCAGTCAAAGCCCTCACTCATAAGTTGGTGGATTTATATCAAGCAGCTTATTCGGATAAATCATTGGAAGATGCTTATATCTTAGCGCGAGATGCTGCTAGAGTGATTACCTACCAAACACATTATGACCTTGGTCACTGGTCGGGAAGTTCCCACAGTATTAAGCATATCATGCATAATATTGAGTTAGCAGAAAGCATGATGAGTGGTATCAGTGCTGACCATTTAACTGACACGGATAGATTCCTTGTAAACCTAGTTCACATGTACCACGATATTGGGTATACAGCTCCAATGGCTCAGCATACATCCAACTGGCCGAGTGCTTCTAGTGATCACCCATTAACAGGTGGTAAGTTCCTTGAAGCGAATGAAGAGTATTTCACTGACCTCATTGGAGAAGCCGGTTATATCACACTACGTGACAGTGTGTTCTTGCACTCGCATTTTAACTCAGACTTTGACACGGACGAATTCAAAAAGAAAATGAATAGCCACAGAGTGCTACACGAGCCACAAATTCATCCTGGAATTGTTAGAAGTGTGACCTCAGGTTCAGATTGCTGTGCGGTGAGTAGTGATATTAAACTTCAAGAGTTTTGGATGAACCCAAGTGTGATCACGAATACCGGTCGTTTGCAATATGCTTTTCAGTCCATGATTAAGCGTCATGTAGCGAAAGTCGTTGCTGACAAGCTAAGCACCCTTACTCTGGAGAAACTAAACACATTACCCCTATCAGATTTTACTAGTATGTCGGATGAGGAAATCGGAAAGCTATCTGTTGAAGAAAAGAACCTGCTAAGAACAACGGAAAATTATGTGAACCAAGTTCGTGCGAACGCGATGAAGGCTGCAAAAGGTCATATCAAATTCGGCGTTCTTATTGACCCTGAGAAAATCCGTCCTGAAGGAGTTAAACTCAGTAAGTTCGAATCGGCAGAAGCATTGGTTGAATACTTAAAAACACAGGGATTCGATCAAAAACTTAAAGCTAAAATTGAAAGTGCAGCTGAAGAACTATTTACATCACCAAAGGCAATATTGTCGAAAGAAGAATATGTAGAGCTTCTTACAACATACGCTTCGGTGAAGGTAAAACTAGTCATCGATGCATGGGAAATTAGCAAAGAGGCTGCAAAAGCTGCTAATATCGATGATGAAAAAGACGAACTTGCTCTGGCTCAAAAGAGGTTCAATAGTCTAGTAA
>JAJFMC010000147.1 GCA_021772365.1 Chlamydiota bacterium | reverse complement strand
CTGGTAATGAATATAATACGAACTTTTGATCCTGAAAGAGGGATAGCAGATGCTAGACGAAATGCTACATATGAACCTAATTATTTGAGAGGACTTCTGGGTAAAGTTTTTATCAAATCTTTCTAATCAGAACGCCCTGGAAGCTGATGGGGATTAACCCGCACATTTTGTAATAAAGCCTCTTTAATCAGAAGTTTTTGTTCTATTGCAACCATAAAATCTCCGAATGCGACTTTGCTATAATTATGGCAGTAGCCGACAAAAAAGACAAAGATCTTCCCTTACTCATTTATCTTCGAATCAATTACACAGTAGTTGACATAGATAGATTTTAATTACTTTGTAAATACATTGACATTTTAGCTGTTTTAAGATAAACTCTACTGCTACATTAATATTTTATCTTTATAAGAGTGGTTTACAAAATGACAATAAGTTCTGAATTCTCAGACCAATCTCCAACTAATAATTCTATCATTTTCAATTTAGCCCCTATGGAGGATGATGAACCAGATTTTTCGAATTGGAAAGAGTATCCAAAAAATTATATTACTGGAGATTTTTCTAAGTCTCGAATAAGCCAAAGTTATCATGGGGTAGACAAAGCATCAGCAGTCAAATTGAAAAATCGAATTTGGGGAACAACTGGCACCTTTTCTGAAGAAAACCATTTCCATCTCTTAAAAAATCTTTGGGAGGATAAAGAGAAAGGGCCTGATTACCTGAAAAACAGCATATATAACGTTTTAGACATTACTGAGTATAGTTGGTATTACCCTCTTGAACGATGTTTTGATCTGATTGAAGCCGTTGCATCAATGAGTAATCGGAAAGTAAGTGAATTACTCATCGAGACTTTCGAAAATAATATAAAAGATTTTGCTTACACTTTAAAAGAATGGGTGAATGCTCTTTCAAAATTTAGCGAGAGTAAGGAAAATATACTAAATCGTTTTGCAAAAGCTCTTTCATTCTTAAGAGATAAATCACCAAAACTCTATGACTGTTCTATAAGAACTCTCTTTCAGCTTCGCAGTAAAGTCCCTGATTACATTTTAAAAATAAGAGTTGGAGAAACAGTCATTGGAGAACTGGTAGCAGCCCTTAAAACTGCTACCGAGAAGGTCTGTTCAACAGATGATGAAGCGACAATATTACGTAGAAAAGTTCTTACCGAGTTAAATTTATCATTAGAGGGGGATTTTATCGTTGATGAGAAGATTCTAGGAATGGTTTTGGGTGATTCTTTTGTGGCTGGTTCGGATTTCAATGGTGCAAATTTTAAGAAGATGTTCACTGTTTTTTTATTATTTGAAAAAGAGTTGGGAGAGGAATTAACAGCACAGATGAAACAAATGTGTTCTTGGTGTGATCTAAATGATGTGTATTTGCATGAAATTATTAATGTTTTGAAAAACAGAAAGCGTGTCTCTGTTCCTGCAGGGTGGATTAATCCAGATGATGGACATTCCATGGTGATCGAAGCCATTGACAACGGTGATGAGACAGCAACTGTTAGACTTTACAATCAGGGAGGTGGAGTAAAAAATCACCGCAAAGTATCTGGCCCTTATCGTGATCATTATGATGCTTATCTAGAAAAGAAAGAAATCCCTGTTAAATTGATCTATAGCTTTGGCTTTTGGACAATACTGCTTGCAATGAAAAATAACATTGCTTCTGACAATGAGCCTATTAAATCTTGTGACCTATACAACTGGTTTATCCAGTGTATACCTGGAAAGATTCAAGCTGCCAAACAACTTATTCTACCACAAAGAAGTGGCTCATGTACCATAAAATCTATTCTTGCGTTTCTTAAAATGCAGATGAGTGAAGAAACATATGACTCCTTTATTCTTCGCTTTAAATTTGGGATTTTAGCACGATACGAAGAAGACCTTTTCTACAGAAAAGGTTCCATTGATTACCCTCAAAGAAATTTTTTACGTGAGATACGTGAAAAACTGAAAGTCAGTGTTGATGTTCAAAGTTATGCGGGGTGTATCGGGTCCGAACTTGCAGATTTACTTAAGAAGTTCTGTGAATGTGATGTGCAGCTAGATCATAAAGCAGAAGACACGTCTAGCGTACAACAACTTACTTCGACTTTTAGTGTAAACCCAAACTGGGCTGGTGAAAGGAACCTAATAACCGACCATAATAAAAGTATAGAATTTAGATGTTTTCAAGGCATTTCAAATTTGGAGTCACTAGATGGTGAAGACTCCATCAAACTAATTTCTAATTTTGCTGTATTTTCTGAAAATGCTGGTAATTCTGTTTTTACTCCATCTAAGGATGAGAATTCACGAATTCTTATGTATCAAAAATTTCTTAGTTTCATTAGAAAATTACCGTCACTGAAAAACATCCAAAAAATAGATGTTTTCTCTGAAATAGAAAAAGAGTCAACTGAAGAATATGGAAACACCATACATAATATTTCAAAAATTCTGACGAATATGGAAAAGGTTTGTCCTTTGTCTGCATACCCAGGGGTGCCCGTACAGCTCGTTCATGCTTGGTTAAGTGAGTTCATAATGATTCTCATTGAGAAAAAAATCCAGTTAGAAATAGGAGATGACCAGTTTACTTTATCGCTTCCTTCAGATACCCACCGACTTGAATCTGATGAGTCTGTTTTATTGAAAAAAGAAATACTCAATCCTTTAGGAGAACGATTACTGAATGAATTTATTGAACGTCGTTCAGATGTCTTTGAGAAAAAGCGAATAGTGAACTACATTTCTATTCTTTTCGAAGGAGGAAAAGAAGGAGGTGGAATCCAAGGACTATTTGATGTTGAAAGTTCTTTAGGCAAGTGGCTACAAACAATGCTTGAAAAAGCAGGCTTTAAACAGCTTCTCACTCCGTATCTAGAAAAAAATCAGTTGTTAGAGTGTTTTATGCGTTTTTCTTTGCTTTTACCCCTTAAAAAGAA
>JAJFMC010000146.1 GCA_021772365.1 Chlamydiota bacterium | reverse complement strand
TGACCCGAAATTTGATTTTCAATCTTCTCCGCGTCACTGCGTCTCTGCGCCCCTGCGTTGAATCCTGTCATATGAAATTTTTCTTGGCGCTACTTATCTAAAGAGTTTACGAAAAGAAAATTCTATGGGAATAGTAAATTCTTTAGCATCAACTATTTAAAATTTTAGCGGGAATTACTGATTAATCACCCATACTAAAAATCGTCTCCTGCCACAACTCATTGTATATAACACTTCAATTTGGAGACAAAATTGGCAGGAAATAAAAGGGATAAAACAGGTCACTTTTTCAAGTTTGTACTTTCCCTGGTGTGATCCAAGGTAAATCGGTAGACAAATTGATCTATTGAAACAGTCAAAAGACTTAAGTTGATGACATTGCGTGAACATGTGCATTCGCATATACGTAATACCAAATTCTAGTTATTTATTAGATTTTGAATTTATTCTGTTTGCAAATCTAAAATGGAAATTTTATTTGCTTAAATTAATTTCTATTTCAAATTAGATAGTTGTAGAAAGTTTAGCTACTGATCACTCAGAAAATGCTCGAATATCGCGAAAAAACAGGGGAAAAAGGCAAATTATGGTCAAATATTAATAGAAATACCATCTAAAGTCTAAAATATCAAATAAAACATTTACTTAACTTTATAGTTTCTTAACATAAAATACATAGGTCTTTAATAATATTCCTTCATAATCTAAATTTCACGCGTTATTAGTATCTAAATACAATAGGAGTGTGATAGTAAATTAAATAATATTTTTACCATAGAGGTTTACATGGCTGGTGACGGTAATTTTGAAGGTTTTAAAATTGAAGACATGCAAAAGACGCTAGTAGGGGCTGAAGCAGTTGTTATCGAAAAATTGGAATCCATTAAGACCAAAGCTCAGGATGAGGTTAACATTGGTGATATGTTTGATATGCAATGGATGATGAATAAATTTTCTCAGCTTTCTGAGATGTCTTCATCTGTTCTTTCTGCAGCACACCAAGCTGTTTCATCGATGAATAGAAATATCAAGTAATCATCTAGTTTCGTATTTTATCAAAACTGTAGTAGTAATTTAGTAGGCTACTACAGTTTTTTTTGTTCGCATCAATCTTTTGAAAGTAAAGAGTTTGGTCAAGTTCTTACCTGCTAAGACTTTTCTTTTTTCGGAAAATTCTTGAAAGCTATCATTTCTATACGCATAATCGTGTTGCGGGTGTGATCTGTTCATCCCTAAAACTACAAAATGTAGAAAGCAGAAATTTTTCTAAAGAGTACACGACTATAAGAGGTGGTATTATGGCACAAGACTCCCAAAAGGCAACAGTAACTGGTGGCTTCAAGATAGAAGACATTCAAAACATCATCAAGGATGCTGAAGTACTTGTAGTCGATAAATTGTCTATGATTAAGAATAAGTCTCAAGACGAGGTCAATATTGGCGATATGTTTGATATGCAATGGATGATGAACAAATTTTCTCAACTTTCTGAGATGTCATCATCTGTATTATCTGCATGTCACCAAGTGATTGCTTCATTGAACAGGAACCTTAAAGGTTAATATTATATATTTAGTGGTGGCTCTTATGCCACTACTACAAATCTTTTGTCATTGTACGGTGTGACCATGAGCCAAGCGTTGCCTAAAGGGTATCGAATTGTATATGTGAAAAAAAGTGTGAGGCAGAAGGATTCTTTTTTGCAACCTACTTCTTCTGAGTCGTTAAGCCCTAAGCACACTGAGTTTTATATTGGCGAAATGTACAATGAACTATTTCCTCTAGATCTTTTTACAAAAATCTCTTCCCAAGCCGTTGATGTATATAAAGCGGGATTTGTCGCAATAAACTCTTCTTTGCAATTTCCTCTATAGTTCAAAAATTCTGCATGTGTTATCACTAAATAGAACTAAATGACACAGGAAAACAGATAGCTATGAAGGTTGAAAAGTTATTAGTCTCATTGTCCCAAAAACTCAATACAAAAACCTTGGAGTTAGATAATGAAGGAATCTGTCGATTTACTGTTGGTGATGGAGTCAAATTAACAGTAGAACGTTCATTAGATGAAGGGGCGTTTTTTGTTTATGCCCCAATCGGGATGATGCCTGTTAGATTGAAGGAGCAGACTGAAATTCAAAAAAAACTTCTTACAGGAAACTTGTTTAGACAGGGGACGGGTCATGCCTCTTTGGGTTTAGATCCTGCGTCGAGTCTGATCATTTTGTTTCAGGAATTTGAAGAAGCCAATATTGAATCTGATCAGTTTATTGAGGAAGTAGAGTTGTTTTTAGGATTTGTCGAATTTTGGCGAGGCGAGTTGGCCAGTGTTCAAACTGAGTCATTAAGAGGTGTTCACAGATTGGATGATCCGGATATCAATTATATATCTGGAAAGAATATTGAGTTGTTGATGGTTTAACGTGTGGTGAAACTATGAATATTAATGAGGTGTGGGACTGGGCAGGGATATCTGCATTGGTAGACCGTATTCCGTTTCTTGATTCTAAAGAGACAACTTCACTCCCTAGCGCCCAATCTACTCAGAAAATGAGGGTGGAGATTCCAAAAGCTCTTTCTTTAGTACAATTTTCTCAAAAAGGTTCTAGTACGGAATTTGGAGCTGAAGATGTTAAACAGTTTAGTACCCTTCTAAAAGAAGAGTGTGCCGCTCTCGATAAAAGTTTACAACAGATTGTTGATGTGATGTCGGCTTCTGATCCACAACAGTTTCGATCTCTTGTGGAGGAGTGGTCTAGTAGCTACAAAAGAAGTTCGGAGCAATTGCAGCTAGCTTATTCGTCTGTTCAGAAGTCGCAAAAGTTGCTGAGTTCTACATTAGCTATAGCTAGGGATCCGACGCTTCAATTTTCTGGCGCAAAGAAGCGTCCAGGACAAGATGTGGGTGTATGGACCGTGAATACTTTTACAGGTTTAGATTTTTCTACGGCGAGAGCATATGGTTTCGAAGAAGCTACGACCCCGAAGGGTAAAGTAGGTCCTATAGCCCCAACCACTCAAGAGACTTTGGGAAATATTACGGGTAACTATAAAAAAATAGTCAAATTATTTGGAGGCGTTTCCACTCTTGGAGCATCGGCGACATGGTTTGCCCGGTCACACATTATTGGCCGTGCTGATCGTTCTTTGAATCTGATGAAAGA
>JAJFMC010000145.1 GCA_021772365.1 Chlamydiota bacterium | reverse complement strand
CTTGACAAGAACAGAATATCACCTATACTTTAACGCTCTTCACATAAACAGGGAACTTGCTCTTTATTATGACAAAAAAAATATCGGTTATCGGCTCGACGGGCTCAATAGGGACAAGTACCATCGAGGTCGTTCGAAATCTGGGTAAAGACAATGTGCAAATAGTTGCTCTAGCAGCCGGGTCCAATATCGAAAAACTCGAAGAACAGGCTAAAGAATTCAATCCAGAACTGATCGCTGTATTTGACGAAAAAAAAGCTGCTGAACTAAAGAAAAAACTTCCTAATACAACTGTTATTCCAGGAATTGAAGGGATTATCGCTGCAGCAACATTATCATCTGCAAACCTCGTCATTTCTTCAATGGTTGGTACTTTAGGGTTGATTCCCACTATCGAAGCAATTCGTTCCAAAAAAGATGTTGCACTAGCCAACAAAGAAGCCCTCGTCTCCGGAGGAGCTCTGGTTATGGGGCTCGCAAAAGAGAATGGCGTAAGAATCATTCCCATCGATAGTGAACATAGCGCAATCTTCCAATGCCTAAAAGGTAACGATCTACAATCTGTTAACAGAATTATCCTCACCTCCTCTGGTGGACCATTCCGAACCTACACACCTCAACAGCTCGACTCTGTCAATATTGAAGACGCACTCAACCACCCAACGTGGAATATGGGACCAAAAGTTACTGTCGATTCATCGACACTAATGAATAAAGGGCTTGAAGTTATTGAAGCTCACTGGCTTTTTAATATGCCTATCGAAAAAATCGATGTCGTCATACATCCACAAAGCATTATCCATAGTATGGTCGAATATGTCGATGGGTCTATGCTCGCACAAATGAGTAGGCCAACGATGCTAGTACCTATACAGTACGCTATTACATATCCCCACCGCTCTTCCGGCCTCATTGAACCATTCGACTTCACAAAACACAATACCCTACAGTTCTATCAGCCCGATGTGAAGAAATTTCGCTGCTTACAACTCGCTTTTGATTCCGTCAACGAAGGCAATAGTATGCCTTGCTACATGAACGCTGCCAACGAAATCCTCGTTGACAGATTTCTAAATAAACAAATTTCATGGAATGATATCTCAATAAAACTTGATCGCTTGATGTCCTCACATCATAAACAACCTATCAACGAAATCGATGACATCCTCATTATAGATGCATTAGCACGACAAGAAGCCTCTATCGCTTAAACCATTTGAGTATTTCCCTTCCATCTTTCGGGGATATCTGGCATAATAAATACTCATGCATGATTTTATTCGGGACTCATTATTATGATCATTAGCTTCTTATATATAATCCTAGCACTCATAGCTTTAAGCTTTCTTATTTTCATACACGAACTCGGACATTATTGGATGGCCCGACGCGTCGGAATGAGAGTAGAAACTTTTTCGATCGGATTCGGTAAACCAATTTATAGCTGGGTACGTGACGGAGTGAAATGGCAAATCGGATGGCTGTTCTTCGGGGGATTCGTTAAAATCGCCGGGCAAGAAACTGATGATGATAAAGACCCCTACGAAATTTCAGACGGTTTTTTTGGTAAAAGTCCATGGGCCCGTATTAAGGTTGCCTTTGCCGGCCCCTTCATGAATCTCGTCCTAGCATTGCTCCTGTTTTTTGGCTTGTGGATGATGGGGGGGCGCGAAAAAAACTTCTCCGAATTCACACCTAAAATCGGATGGATAGATCCTAATTCCGACCTCTATACCAAAGGTGTCCGACCCGGTGATGAAATAGTCTCTTACGGAGACCACGAGTACCAAGGCTTTAAGGATCATATATTTTCACCTATGACAGCCTCGGATGATACACTACAGATCACAGTTAAGAAAATCGACTACACAGCAAAGACCAAAACTCCTGAAGAGGTTGAAGTAAAAGTTTATTCTCATCCTGACGTCATTGATAATGGGATTAAAACGGTAGGTATTACACAATCAGCGAGTTATGTGATTTATGATACAGTCCCAGGACTAAAGGAGAACCCCCTCCCTGAGGGCTCTCCAATGTTAGATAGCGGCATAGAACTCGGCGATAGAGTCTTATGGGTCGACGGGCAGGTTGTTTACTCCCTCAAACAACTTAATCATGTTCTCAATGACGATCGCGCTCTGCTGACGATATCGAGAAATGGGACAAAATACCTTCGTCGCGTTCCCAGAGTACAAGTCCTAGAGTTACGCCTCGATCCCGATTATCGTGAAGAACTCACAGACTGGCAGTATGATGCAGGACTTGAAAAAACGAAACTGCGTCAACTATACACTATCCCATACAACCTCGATAATGAAAATGTTGTAGAATCTCGTGTTGCTTTCATCGACCGTGACGGTGAAGAAGATGCCTTTCCTGATATTGTCTATTCAACAATCGAAGATCAACTTGAGCCCGGTGACCGTATCCTTGCCATTCACAACCAGTCAGTTCAACTTCCTGCACAGCTATTTGAAAAAATTCAGGACAGACAGGTCAATATCATCGTTGAACGGGGAAGTGATTTTTCTGAACAGGTCAATTGGAATAATGCCGACGCAGAATTCGAAAAACAGGTTAATTGGACGAACCTCGACAAAATGACTAATAGCATCGGTACCGGTCAATCAGTGGACCAACTTGGAAGCTTAGTTCTTCTTAATACTATCACACCTAAGAGACGTGCCGATTTTCTCCTCCCACCAGAAAGACAAGCTCTACGCGAAAGCGACCTCCAGAAAAAACGTAAGATGATTGAGGAAATCGATGATCCCGACAAGCGAGCAAACGCTTTGAATATTCTGGAAAATCAAGAAAATCAGCTGATTTTAGGCCTCCCTGTTCAGGATCGGAAAATCCAGTACAATCCAACACCCACAGAATTATTCAACAATATCATTCAGGAAATTGGACGTACACTCACAGCACTATTCACTGGTACTTTGAATCCGAAATGGATGAGTGGCCCTGTTGGTATTATCCATATGGTTCATGACCACTCTATGGTCAGTATTAGAGAATCACTGTTTTGGGTGGGACTGATCAGCTTGAACTTGGGAATATTAAACTTGTTACCCATACCAGTTCTTGATGGGGGAACCATCGTCTTCAGTTTATATGAAATGATAACACGTAGACGTATTCACCCCAAAACCATGGAAAAACTTATCATCCCATTTGCTTTGCTGTTGATAGGATTTTTCATCTTCCTCACATATAACGATATCATGAGGATTGTCAGCCGCCTATGGGGTGGATAAATCGTATGAGAAGACGCGATACACTCTAAATAACTCTTAAGACTACGAGAATGTTCTTTTGTGTTGCCTCGTTGTGGGCATATTCGGTAAGTCAAGTTCCTCTAACATGTCGTTCCACAATTTTAGGATAAAAAGATTTAAGTGGAATCCGCGGAACGACATCCAAACTTCCCAGGAGAGAGGGTCGCAGTCGGGGACCAGACGAGTCGATCATCATTTTTTAAAGACACACCTTTTTACTATCTTTATTTTTTCTTTAGATTATTTTAAGTAAATCTTTTTGTTTGCTTTAATGTTAGTTAATGATCTTCTGTTATTATTTATTATGTAATCAATATTTTACATTTTTAATAAAAGGAGATTGATGTGAGTGTATACTTAGTCGGAAATAGCATGACAGATGAAAATATCACAGGTGCCATAGAAATAAATTCACATACAGATATTACAAAGGGAAGGTTTTCATTTCCTCAGAATGATGTCTTTACCATCGCAGTAAACGGCGGTCCCGGTTCAGGGAAAGGTTCATTTGAAAAAGGCGCTATTCGCGAGCTATCCAAAGATTCAAATAATGTCGTCATCCTAGTAGTTGAAAGTGCTAGGGATATTATCAACCAACTCAAAAGTGAAGGTAAGTTAGAATCGACAAGCGGTGATAAATTATCAGAACTGATCTCACAAGAACAACAACGACGGAGAGAAGTTGCAGAACACCTAGGCGCTACCTTTTCAGGTAAAAAGATCTATGTGATTTACGATAGAGACCAAGCAAACTGTCCAGTTTATGACTGTTTCTTCAAGCATTTTAACTTTGAAACAGAAACTCTTGATCGCCCTGCTTTTGTTGAGTCATTTAAAGCAGTTCCAAAAATTGATGATTTGGCTGAACAAATGAGAGAATTATTCGATTTGGTACTTATCATGGACCCGGTAAGGCATGAAACCAATTATGCTTGCGCTCACCCAAGAGTTGCTGACGCTCCAGTAGATGAAACACGACGAGAGTCTTTCGTTATGGCCAAAGAACTACACGCAGCACTGGAAATTGGTGCAGAGTTTGTCTATGGCGAGAGCTTAGTGATTGTTCCTAATACTGATGTACAAGACTCGTCAAGGAGACGTGAAACAATACTGGCGAGGGTTATGAGTCAGTTGAGCTCCATCCAAAGAGGCATGATTGACAAAGCAAAATCTCAATTCAAACCATCAGGTTGCGTTTTGATGTAATTGTAACTGAAAGATATCCGAGTTAAGTTTTGTGTAAACCCAGTCTTTTCAAGGTTGGGTTTTCTTATTTTAAATAAAAAAATTTTATGATGTACCCAGGGTAAACCCATAAAAAGGCAGTTGGTGATGAGCGAAACTATACGTATATTTATTGGGTTCTTGAGCTTTTTTGAAGACACTTCTTATATTTCAAGATCAAAACCTTAAAAAGACAGGCTTATCGATATAGAGATATAGAATATTTTAAGCTTTGATTACATTATTTACATAACCAAAAACATCAATTATTCGGATGAACCACTTTTAACTGATTTAACACGCTTATGCTTAATTGTGCATTGAGAGTCTAGCTTTACACATTCTTTTTTAATCTTGTTTCTTTTATGTTTTTTCAGGTACGTTTCTAGCAATATCGATAGCGTTTTAAAATTTTGTTTTTCTAAAAAGAAAAATCTCATAGCTAAAGTCCCAAATTTTGAATCACGATCGGTATTGTGGCGCTATTTACAATTAATGCTTATGGTTTAGGTATTGGTAAACTAAGGGATCTTGAGGTTGTCAACGAAAACACGAAAGCCACAGTGGATTAAATCACAACTTGTCCTTAAAAATGAAGATAAGTTTCCCGGAGAGTCGCTTGAATGTGATCGCGGGACATTTTATGGAGAAGTTGTTTTCACAACAGGAATGACAGGGTATCCTGAGTCGTTGACTGACCCTTCGTATGCAGGGCAGATATTGTGTTTTACTTACCCTTTGATAGGTAATTATGGGGTACCTCCGAAAAAATTTTGGGAGTCGCATAAAATCCACGCCAGTGGAGTTATCGTTAGTGAGGCATGTGAAAATTGGAATCACTATCAGGGAGAGAAATCTCTTGTTAGTTGGTTGAGATCTCAAAACGTGCCATTAATTACTGGGGTTGACACAAGGGCATTGACTAAAGTGTTGAGGTCTTCAGGAACAATGCTCGGTGCGATTACGACGGAGAACAAGCGTAAGTTTCATTTCAAAGACCCTAACAAAGAGCATCTTGTCTCGCAAGTTTCTATTAGGGAACCTATCACTTACAATAAGGATGAGAAAGGAAAGGTTGTCTATGTTATTGATTGTGGAATGAAAGAGAATATTGCTCGCTCTCTTGCACAACTCCCCCTTAAGATACATCGCGTTCCCTATAATTACGATTTTACAGACAAGCCATTTGATGGTGTATTAATTTCGAACGGTCCAGGTGATCCGACGATGTGCCCGGAAACTGTCGAAATCATACGCAAAGCGATTAAAAAGAAAAAGCCGATATTTGGGATTTGTTTAGGGATACAAATTTTATCTCTTGCCGTAGGTGCAAAGACCTACAAACTTCCCTTTGGACACCGGGGTCACAATCAGCCATGTATCTCAACGCTATCAAAAAAATGCTACATAACGAGTCAAAATCATGGTTATGCTGTGGACAGTGACACCTTACCTAGAGAATGGCAAGTAACGTTCCGGAATCTTAATGATGAATCGGTCGCTGGGATTGGTCACAAGGCCCTCCCATTTTTTGCAGTACAATTCCATCCGGAAGCGACACCTGGACCTACGGACACTCATTGGTTATTTCAAAAATTTTATGAGATGCTATGAAGAAAGGTAAAATGTGAGTTTAAAAAAAAATTTGATTCTTGGACCCTAATTGCTACCCTTATCCTAGGAAGATAGGATATATTTATTTTCTCCTTGATGTATTTAAAATGTTATCCTACTTTAAGCCTATACCGATCATTCAATCTCGGGGCTTTCTCTAAGCCAAAATTCCAAATTTCGAGTCACGATCGATATACCCTTGCCTCCGGGGGAAAGATAGTAATCGGGGGCTAAGTAGGTAGTGTGTCAGATGGTTGAAGAAAATATAACATTCCCGATATCCGCCATTGAGAAAGGAGTCGTCATCGATCATATTACTGCAGGCCAGGCGATGACCATCATCAATACATTAAACCTTACGAGCCGAGATTATCTCATTATGTTGGGTATAAACCTCCCAAGTATATCGATGGGCAAAAAAGATATCATCAAATTGGAGAATTACACGCTATCTGAGGATGAATGCAACATAATAGTTGTTTTTTCTCCTAAGGCTACTGTGAATGTTATTGATGAATACAAAGTCTTCAAAAAATTAAAGCCTGAACTTCCTGAGCGAATTGAAAATATTGGCCAATGCCCCAACAACCGTTGTATAACAAATCATGAGAATATAGGTTCGCTATTTATAGTTAATAAGCACGGTTCAAAGGAAATTCACCTTTGCTGTCACTACTGCAAAAAAGAAATGTGTTTTTACAATTTTTCTTAAATGAAAGGTGTACCATTGCCAACAAGTGATCGAAAGCAAAATCCGTTGAATAGAGACTGGTGGCCCGACAATCCTGCTATCTACGACATTAAAGAGAGTTATTTGTATAACGCAGAAAAAGGTCCTTTTTTTGAAGGCGTGGTAGGTAGTAGGCAAAGACCTGAGCAAAGTGAATGGCACGATTTTATTGGGCACAAAATCGCCTCACGTATTGGTATTCCAGCGGGTCCATTACTTAACTCAAAATGGATAGGACTTGCTGCAGACCTTGGATACGATGTCCTTTGCTATAAAACCATTCGCTCAAGTGAAAATCCAGGTCACCCCGTTCCTAATATGGTGTATATTGAGTGTGATGAACAGCTCATTCCTGGACAGCTTCCCGATCAGCTAACGATCCAAAAAAATCCACCACTACAAATCGGAAAAGTGGCTGTTACGAATTCATTTGGTATGCCTTCTAGAAGTTCTGAGTACCTAGCTCAAGATATCCCGAAAGCAATGGACCTACTACATCCTGGACAAGTGATGATAGTCTCTGTTGTCGGTACACCTGATGGCAACGATTTTGATAGCTTTGTTCAAGATTTTATGGCCGTTACGAGGCAAGCTAAGGATTATGGGGCCAGTATCATTGAAGCTAATTTCTCGTGTCCAAACGTAACAACGGGTGAAGGGGAACTTCATACAAATCCTGAAATCGTCTACTCACTCACGAAGTCTCTTGTCAGTGTGGCAGGTGACATTCCGCTCATTATAAAGGTTGGTGTATTTGAAGATCCCCAAGTTATGGAAGAAACGTTCATTTCGGCAGCAAAAGGGGGAGCGCGAGCCATTTGTGGGATTAACACCATCAGCATGAATGTTGTGGATACAAATGGCCGGCCAGCTCTAGGGGTAAATCGCTTACGAAGTGGTGTTTGTGGGTATCCTATACGCCATGCTGCGTTGGAGTTCACTAAAGATGCCCATCGAATCAATCAAAAACACAATCTAGATTTAACTTTAATGACTACAGGCGGTGCCCTTCTCCCAGAGCACCTAAGCGAATTTATTGATGCAGGGGCGGATGTTGCGATGACGGCAACGGGAATGATGTGGGATCCCTATATAGCCCACGGATACCATGCTCGAAAGGGAGGTTTAGATGCGTGATTTGATCATACAGCTCCATGACATCGAAGCCATTAAGTTTGGGAACTTTCGGTTGAAGAGTGGTATTGAATCACCTATTTATATAGACTTACGTCTTATAGTTTCCTACCCGGCCCTTCTTAAGTCGATAGCTGAGGCTCTATGGCATAAAATTAGCCACTTGGAGTTTGAGGTAGTCTGTGGTGTCCCTTTGACTGCTATTCCCATGGCAACAGCTTTATCACTTAACCATAATATTCCGATGATCATGCGCCGAAAAGAGGTGAAGGATTATGGAACCAAAAAAGCGATTGAAGGAGTGTATCGTTCTGGAGACCGATGCGTAATTGTCGAAGATTTAATCACAAGCGGCATCAGTATCTTAGAAACAGTTGAGCCTTTGACACAAGAAGGATTAGTTGTTGAAGATGTTGTTTTGCTTATTGATAGGCTTCAAGGCGGACGCGATAACCTTAAGGATAGAAAGATTAACGTTCATGCTGTAATGTCTATTGCTGATATCCTGTCCACTCTGTTGGCGGAAAATCGCATTGATACTGGTGTTGCAGATCGTGTTAACGAATATATTCAGGAAAATCAAAAGACGATACCGGGGTCATGAATAACTCAAGATTAACACCTAATCATATCCCTTATATTCAGAGGGAAAAAATGTGTACCAACCCTTCGGCTAAAGAGTTGTTTCTTATAATGGAGAAAAAAAAATCTAACCTTGCCGTGGCTGTCGACGTTACAACAAAAGAAGAGTTACTTTACCAAGTAAATGCTGTAGCACCCTATGTCTGTGCGATTAAAACTCATATTGATATGATTTCCGATTTCGACAATGACCTCCTTATGGAGTTGCAACAGCTAGCGATCAAGCATCAATTTTTACTCATCGAGGATCGTAAGTTTGCTGACATTGGCAAAACATCGAAAAGCCAATACGAAGGAGGGATCTACCAAATATCGAACTGGGCAGATCTTGTTACTGTTCACGCTATTCCTGGGCCTGGTATCGTCGAGGGCCTTCGTGAAACGGGGTTACAGCTAGGAAGAGGGGCTCTCCTTCTTGCAGAGATGAGCTCACAAGGCTCACTTGCGACAGGAGCGTATACTGAAGCTGCAGTACAGATGGCAAAAGAATATAGCGACTTCGTAATAGGCTTTATTTCTCAACATCGCATTACTAATGAACCCTACTTCATTCATATGACCCCAGGTGTCAGCTTAACGGAAGGCAGCGGGGTATTTAGACAGCAATACCGCACGCCGGAAGATGCCATCTATCGTGATGGTTGCGATCTGATCATTGTAGGTAGCAGTATCATTAAAGCTACGGACTCTAAATTTGTTGCGCATGACCATCAACAAGCTGGATGGGATGCCTACAAAAAACGTTTGAGCTCCTGAATTAAATTGAGATCAAAGGCCAGTAATCTCTGTGAAATAATTATTTTACACCTAGGCCTTTAAACTCATGTGTCTCGGTCTCGACTTTCGGCATTTTTTTGGCTCATATTTATCATTTTTACCACAGAGAATTTCTCATTCCTCTCTGTGATCTCAGTGTTCCTTGTGGTAAAAAATATGGACCAATGAACCTAGGTAAATAATATTTCCACGGGTTTTATGCTGCTGATATAGAATTAGTTAAATTAATAATATTGTAAGTCGAGTCCGTGACACCTCGTTGAATAATCCTAAAAATATTATTTCATGGGTACAGCTGATCAAAGACGAAGCAAATTGACTTCTAAATCGAAGCGGTTATATGTATGGATGTATAGTGATCAATAACTACAGGAGTTAGATGTGGCGGCATCGTTAAAAAATTCAGAGTTAATCATTAACCCAAACGGTAGTATCTATCACCTTGCTTTGAAGCCGGAACAGATCGCTGATACTGTCGTTCTTGTGGGAGACCCTGAACGAGTTCCGATGGTCTCGAACCACTTCGACTCCATAGAGTTTGAAGCTCATAATCGTGAATTTGTGACACATACGGGAACTTACAAAGGCAAAAGGCTTTCGGTGATCTCTACGGGTATTGGAACGGGAAATATCGATATCGTTCTCAATGAGGTAGATGCTCTTTTCAATGTTGATTTTGATAATCGAGTGGTAAAGGACTCTTTAACTCAATTAACTTTTGTCAGAATGGGAACTTGTGGAGGTCTTCAAGAAGGCATTCAGTACGACGAAATGGTTGTTTCAAAAAGTGCTCTTGGTTTTGATGGTCTCCTTCATTTTTACGACTTAACCTATTCAGCCAGAGAGCAAGCTCTTACAGAAGCTGCAAGGGTACAATTCCATGAAAGTGGAAAAATACGTATTATACCATATGGTGTGGATAGCGCCCCTGAACTTGTCGAGGTTTTCTCAAGCTTTAGTCACGTAGGGATTACTGTGAGTTGTGCAGGTTTCTATGGTCCTCAGGGACGAAAAATTCGCCTGCGTCCTCATCGGGAAAACTTTTTGGATTTTGTCAGAAATTTTGATTTTGAGGGTGACAAAGTAACAAATTTTGAAATGGAAACATCTGGAATTTTAGGAATAGGTGAAGCGCTTGGTCATAAATGTGTTTCACTATCAACGGTAGTTGCCAATAGGGTGACGGGTGAATTTTCTCCTAACCCTAAGAAAGCGGTTAACAACATGATAGAAGAGGCTCTCCCAAGGGTACTTCACTTATAAAAGTTGAAATAACTTATGGATAATGATCAGGATAATTCTCAATTTTTAGATGCTTTCATCTCACCACAAGTAAGAGAATTCTTGGAAAAAACCTATTACGATAAAATATCCGAGCAGGCAAAGATTGATAATGCTCTTAAGGAC